>CAJMLD010000093.1 GCA_905214175.1 uncultured bacterium | reverse complement strand
GGTGCGACCTCCCCCCACGGCGTCCTCGCCGGGCAGCGCCCCCTCACTGAAGCCCTTGGGGCGGCTGACCACCGAGTAGCGAAGGGACACGGGAAAGTCCTCGCCTGCGGCGTCGTGAATGGCATGGACGATGCGCACCGGGAAGCGGTAGCGGTTCTCGCGCGAGCCGCCGTAGATGTCGCTGCGATGGTTCACGTAGGGGAGCGTGAACTGGTCGAGAAGGTATCCCTCGTGGACGGCGTGCACCTCGACGCCGTCCACGCCGGCGTCGCGCAGCATCTTGGCGCAGGTGGCAAACGCCTCTACCAGGCGGTCTATCTCGCCTGTGGTCATCTCGCGGGAAGGCACCTTGTCTGACCAGCGGTTGGGCGAAGGCGAAGCCGTTGCACAGATCTTGTCAAGGTCTAGAAACGGCCGCGACAGCGCCCGCAGGAGCGGGTTGGTATAGAGCTCCTCCATTGAGTCTGACACGGTGAAGCTGCGGCCAAAACCAGCAGTGAGCTGCACGAACATCTTTGCGCCCGTGGCGTGCAGCTGCTCCATGAAGGGCTTGAGCTCCTCGTACATGGTGCGGTTCTTGTCGAGCCACTGCCCGCCGATGGGGTTGTAGACGGGCTGGCAGCCGGGGAGAAGCAACCCCACGTTATTCTGCGCGCGCTCCATGAGGAAGCGGGCACCATCGCGGTCGAAGTGGTTTCGCTCCATCCACCCAAAGATGTTGGTACCGCCCATGGACGTCATGACGATGCGGTTCCTTATCTCGCATCTCCCGATGCTCCACGGAGTGAACAGTGGTTCAAGCCTTGAATCCATATCCTGCCCTCTCTCTTAGCGTGTGTCCATCATAGTGCTCGTCACGCCTGACCTGTCTGCCAGAAGGCATCGCTTCTGAGAAGTGCCAAGAGCCCCTCCTCCGAGCGAACCTCCCAGGTAGGCGAGACCCCCCTCGCGTTCTGCGGCCGGGCTCGGCCGCGTCTGTTGAGCCACACGCACGGCATGCCGGCCGCATGTGCCCCAACAATATCCGTGTCCCAGGCGTCGCCAACGTAGACGCAGCGCGCAGGCTCCGTGCCAAGGTGACTGCAGGCATACCGGAAGAGCGCGGGGTCCGGCTTTGCCAGCCCCACCGCCTGGGAGACAAAGACTGCACCAGGGTCAACCCAGTGCTGGATGCCGAGAATGCTGAGCTTCTCGGCCTGAAGCGCCGCGCGGCCATTCGAGATGACGCCCACCCCCAGGTGGGCACGCTCCCGACATGCGTCCAGGCAGGACTCCATGGCAGGGGAGAGCGACATGGCCACGCCCGACTCGTCGGCGTAGACGCGCTGGGCCTCCACGGCGGTTCTGTAGTCGATTGCGACACCGAAGTCCGCAAGCGTCTGCTGCATGCGCAGGGCGTATTCCTCCGTGGTGGGCGTACGACCTGCCGAGAAGGCCGCAAAGATGGGACCGCTGTGCGTGCGGCTCGCATCGTAGAGCTCGACATCGCTTGCACCGGGAATGTCCCCGCAGACGCGCCGCACCGCATAGGCAAAGGGTTTGGCCTGGTCATAAAGGGTGTCGTCGATGTCGAAGAAGACCACGTCGACGCCTGCCGGGGTCCCCGCCGTTCCGCGTGCCGCCGCCTGTCCCATGGATTGCCCCCTTGCTCGAATCCGCTGCCACAAGTCTATCAGCAGCCGGCAAGCGCGAGCCATTCATTAGGATGGGAAAGAGCGCCCCTAAATCCCACCTGTGGCCTAGGTTATCAAAACGTAACGGATGAAAACACGCGTCATCGGCCAGCTATCATGTTGAAACACGAGCCGACTGTTCGCCGCCCCGTGGCGACCTGCAGTCGGGAAACCGCGATGCACCAGAAATTGGAGTGATCTACATGGCGCGCGTGTACAACTTCTCCGCCGGCCCCGCCGTACTTCCGGAGGAGGTGCTCTCTCGCGCGGGATCCGAAATCCTCGACTATCAGGGCTCTGGCATGTCCGTCATGGAGATGAGCCACAGGTCCAAGGTGTTCCAGGGCATCATCGACAAGGCCGAAGCAGACATCCGCACCCTCATGGGCATCCCCGAGAACTACAAGGTGCTCTTCCTGCAGGGCGGCGACTCCCTGCTCTTTGCGACCACCTTCATCAACCTGGCCCCGCATCGCAAGGCGGACTTCGTGATCACGGGCAACTGGGCCAAGAAGGCCTATCAGGAGGCCCAGATCCTTGGCGACCCCAACGTTGTGGCAAGCTCTGCCGACAAGAACTTCACGTACATTCCCGACTGCTCTGACCTGCCCATCCGCGAGGATACCGACTACGTCTACATCTGCCAGAACAACACCATCTACGGCACGCAGTACCACACGCTGCCCAACACCAAGGGACACACGCTTGTAGCCGATCAGAGCTCGATGTTCCTCTCCGAGCCGGTTGACGTGACCAAGTTTGGCTGCATCCACGCGGGCGTCCAGAAGAACGTTGGCCCCGCCGGCGTGCAGATTGTGATTGTGCGCGAGGACCTCATTCCCGACGACCTGCCCGGCGTTCCCACGATGCTTCGCTTCAAGACCCAGGCCGACAAGGGCTCCCTCTACAACACGCCTAACTGCTGGGGCATCTACATGTGCGGCCTTGTGTTCCAGTGGCTACTCGAGAACGGTGGCCTTGAGGCCATGCATGAGAGGAACGCCGAGAAGGCCAAGATTCTCTACGACTACCTTGATGCCTCCGAGCTCTTCCATCCCACGGTGACCGACCCCAAGAGCCGCTCCCTCATGAACGTCCCCTTCGTTACGGGTGACAAGGACCTCGATGCCGAGTTCGTTGCCCAGGCGGCGGAGGCCGGCCTCGTGAACCTCAAGGGTCACCGCACCGTCGGCGGCATGCGTGCCTCCATCTACAACGCCATGCCCAAGGCAGGTGTCGAGGCGCTTGTGAATTTCATGGATGGCTTCGAGCGCTCCCACAAGAAGGCCTAGCTCTTCTCGCTAGCGCGTCTTTGCTATCAGCCATACAAATCAAGGAGTCATTCCATGTACAAGGTTCACTGCATGAACAACATCGCCAAGGCCGGCACTGACCGCCTTGGGGCAAAGTACGAGCTCACCGACACCCTTGAGGATGCCGACGCCATCATGGTGAGGAGCGCGAGCCTCCATGAGACCCAGTTCCCCAAGGGTCTTCTCGCCATTGCACGCGCCGGTGCCGGCGTGAACAACATTCCGCTCGACCGCTGCGCCGATGAGGGCATCGTCGTCTTCAATACCCCTGGTGCCAACGCCAACGCCGTGAAGGAGCTTGTCTTTGCGGGCCTGCTCCTTGCAAGCCGCGACATCGTGGGCGGCATCGAATGGGTGCGCGCCAACGCTGACGACCCCGACCTTGCCAAGCACGCGGAGAAGGCCAAGAAGCAGTTTGCGGGCCACGAGCTCGCGGGCAAGCGCCTGGGCGTCATTGGCCTCGGTGCCATTGGTGCGGCCGTGGCAAATACCGCCACGCGCTTTGGCATGCAGGCTGTAGGCTATGACCCGTACCTGTCGGTCTCTGCCGCGTGGAACCTTGATCGCCGCATCGAGCACGCAAACGACCTCTCCCGCCTTGTTGCCGACTGCGACTACATCACCATTCACGTGCCTGCTATGGATTCGACCAAGAACATGGTGAATGCCGAGCTCATCTCTCAGATGAAGCCCGGAGCCGTGGTGCTCAACTTCGCTCGCAACACCATCGTGGACGAGCAGGCCATGGCCGCGGCGCTCGCAGAGGGCCACATTGCCCGTTACGTGACCGACTTCCCCAACCCCATCTCTGCCGACATGAAGAACGCCATCGTCCTGCCGCACCTGGGTGCCTCCACAACCGAGGCGGAGGAGAACTGCGCCGTGATGGCCGCGGAGGAGCTACGCGACTTCATCGAGAACGGCAACATCACCCACTCCGTGAACTTTGGTGCCGTCGACCTTGGCCCCATTGCCTGCGGGGAGCGCCTGGCCATCATCCACCAGAACGTTCAGGGCATGATCGGCAAGTTCTCCCAGTACCTGGCAGACTCGGGCATCAACATCGAGAACATGGCAAACAAGAGCCGTGGCGCCATGGCGTACACGCTCATCGACATTGCCGGCGAGGTTCCCGCTGACGTCATTGACCACCTCGCGCAGGCCGAGGGCGTCCGTCGCATTCGCGTCATCCGCGCATAGTGCGCGTACGCAGCGCGTGTTTACTGCGGCCGCCCCACCCAGACGCATCTGGATGGGGCGGCCGTCATTGCTTCGCCTGCTGTTTGGACGTGGCCTGTACGCCGCTACTCCATGAGCGACTGGTATTCGGCGGCCACCGCGTCGAACTCCGCGTCGTCCTCAATGGGCACTATGTCGTTTGAGCCGTCGTCGTGCTCGACGTAGCCGTAGAGGTAGAGCGACTCCTGGTCTCCTTCGGGAGCGAGCGCGATGTACTCCCTGCCGTCGTAGGGGAAGATGCCCAGTACGTCGCACTTCTCGGAGGTTCCGTCATCGTACTCGAGCGTGATGGTCTCTGGGTCGTCGTCGGCCCAGCCGCCTTGGTCCCCGAGGCCATAGTCCCCTTCCTCCAGCTCGTCAAAGTCGAGCTCGGCGTCTTCGAAGTACTCCTCGTCTTCCGCCATGGCTTCTCCTTCGTCCGGGACCGGGCGTCTTTCGCGCCCTCAGACAGAGTTTATCTGCATAATCATTTCTTGAACGTGAAAGCGGCGCCTTCTCGGTGAGTTGCCCAAATTACGCCGTCTACCATGGAAAAGAAAAGCGTGCCAAGCCGTGGACGGTAGGAGGGAAACCATGAGCGGTATCAATGTATATGCGCATTACGCACACGAGGGAGACTACCCAGACCTCGACTACGACAGCGCCTGCAAGAGGCTTGCGGAGGCAATCTCCTGCAAGACCATAGACCGTGGCGAGAAGACCAAGGATGCTCCCTTCGAGCGACTGCACGCGCTCGTGCGCGCTTCATATCCCCACGTCATGGAGGCCTCAAGCTTCGAGGAGGTTGGCAGGAACCTTCTCATAACCTGCCCGGGAACGGACCCGTCACTGCCTTGTGCGCTGCTTCTCGCGCACCAGGACGTTGTTCCCGTTGTACCAGGCACGGAGAAGACCTGGCTTCACGACGCCTTTGCTGGTGACCTCGACGAGACCTTCGTTTGGGGCAGAGGGGCGCTTGACATCAAGGACATGCTCATGGGCGAGCTCGAGGCGCTCGAGTACCTCCTCGCCCAGGGCAAAAGCCCCCGTCGCACCGTTGTCTTCGCCTTTGGCGCGGACGAGGAGACCGCGAGCACGGGAGCCACGCGGCTCGCCGCGCTTCTCAAGGAACGCGGCGTTCGGGCGGCGTGGCTGCTCGATGAGGGCACGACGACCATGATTGACGGCGCCATGTGGGGGGCCGACGGCCGCGTCCTGGCAGACGTGTGCATCTCGCAAAAGGGCTACCTCGACCTTCGCTTTGATGCTCACGGCGAGGGTGGGCACTCCTCGAACCCCTTTGGCGGAACCTCCCTCGAGCGTCTTTGCCGAGCAATCGCTCGCATTGCCGACTCGCGCCCCGCGCCCAAGCTCACGCCCATTGTTCGTGACACCTTCCGTACGCTTGCCCCCCATATTGCCGAAGAGCCACTCAGCACGCTCGTCAGGGACGTGGACGGCAACGCCGAGAAAATCGCGGCACTCGTCGCCGCGCGCCGGGAGCTCTTCCCCTTTGTGACGACCACCATGGCCGTCGACATGCTCGAGGGAGGCTCGGATGCCCCCAACGTCATGCCTGGTGACGCGAGTGCGACCATCAACTTCCGGCTCCTGCCGGGAACAACGGCAGATGACGTGCTCGCGTGGGTGGGGGAGGCGCTCAGAGGAACGGGCGTCACGGTCACGCCTGTCCACTACACCCCCGCTGGCAGGATGGATTCCACTGCCGGCGCCGGCTATGCGGAGGTCGCCGAGGCTCTTGGGCACTACTACCGCAATGTCGACGTGGTGCCCTCATTTGTCTGTGGCGGCACCGATGCCATTCGCTACGAGGCGGTATGTGGGTCAATTCTCCGCGTCATTCCCTTCAGGCCTACCCCGGAGGAGGAGGCTACGGGCGTCCACGGCGTGAACGAGCGCATTTCTCGACGCACGTATGCACAGGGAATTCGCGTGCTTGTACGTCTCCTCGAGCGGACCGTTCTCTAGCCTGGACGCTCCTCGTTGGTACCGTGAGGTCTGCTCAGGTTTTGGTGCGGTTGGCAGAAGGGGAGAGAGGGCGCGCGTTTGGGGTAGTATGAGGGCTTCAGGGGCTTCCGCATAGTTCGAAGTCACGTTGGATGGCTGTTCTGACAGCCAAGC
>CAJMLD010000092.1 GCA_905214175.1 uncultured bacterium | reverse complement strand
GTAGCACGCGACGCCGCGGGTCGCCCGTTGCGGGTGGCGGGCCGGACGGTACCCTAGCCGAGAAGGGCGCAGGCGTTCCGCCAGAGCGCGGCGTACGTCTCGTCCCTCGTCGACACACCGGCATCCTCACGTGCCTCGGCGACGCAGGCAGCCGAGAAGGCTACCATGGCCGGCTCGCACTCCTCGCCACGAAGCGGCACGGGAGCCATGTAGGGACAGTCGGTCTCGGAGAGCAGCAGCTCCTCGGGGCACGCAGCGGCCGCCTCGCGGATGTCGTCGGAGCGCTTGAACGTGGCCGCCCCGCCAAAGGCAATGTGACAGCCAAGCTCCACAAAGGGAGCCATGACCTCGGGGCCGTCCGTAAAACAGTGCAGGTCGCAACCGGCAGCGGGCACGCCCTCCTCGGCAAGCACCCGGGCGGCAAGCTCGTGCGCCGCGTGGTTCTCGGGCGCCTGATCGTCTCGGATGTGCAGCTCGACGGGCAATCCGTGCTCGCGAGCAATGGCCAGCTGGCGCCTAAACGCCGCCTCCTGCACGTCTGCCGGAAGTTCGTTGTACGGCCCAAAGTCCAGGCCGATCTCGCCCACACCCACACAACGCGGACTGGCGAGAAGCTCGTCCAAGCAGGCAAGCGCGGCCTTGTCCAGCCTCGCCGCACCGTACGGATGCGCGCCGGCCACAATGCGGACGCGCTCGACAAGCGGCGGCACATCCGGATACCCTGCGGGAACAGGCGGCACCAGCCCATGCCGCGCGCACTCCTCCAGGCGCGCGGAGGCACGCTCTACCTGCTCATCGATCCACGCGAGATACGCCGAGGCAGTGGGGAAGAGCCGCGGCACCTCGTCCACGGGGTCAACCGGCACAACCAACAGCCGCACCCCCGCCAGCGCCGCGCGGCAGATGGCAATCGAAGGGTCGTGCCGGGTGAAGCTTGTGAGGTGACCATGCGTGTCGGCCAGCGGCGCTCGTGCCGCGGGCAGCTCGCGCGGACGGCCCTTGCGGTCGTGGAAGAGATGCCCGTCCTCAAGCGTGAGAGCATCAAGGCCGAGCAGTGCGCTAGGCATCGGCACCGGCCTCCCCCTCCGCGGCATGCGATCCACCGTTGCCATCCAGCGCCACCGCCAGTCGCACGAAGTCCTCGGGCGAGAGGGTCTCGGCACGAGCGCCGGGCGCAATCCCGCACGCGGCGAAGGCCGCGTCCAGCGCGCCTTTCTCGTACCCGCTTGCGGCCATGGAGTTCCGAATGGTCTTCCGGCGCTGCGCGAACGCAGCGTCAATCACCGCCGGCGTCGAGGCCGGCGCACCCGCAAGCGGCGCACGGTCGATGCGTACCACGGCGGAGTTCACGTGCGGCGGAGGGTTGAACGAGCCCGGTCCCACCTCAAAACGACCAGTCACACGGCCGAGAAGTGCCAGCTTGGCGGTGTAGGCGCCGTAGACCTTAGAGCCGGGATCGGCGCAGATGCGGTCCGCGACCTCGGCCTGGACCATCACCACTGCGCGCCGCACGGAAGGAACCTCGGAAAACACCTTGAGAATGAGGGTTGCCGCCACCTGGTAAGGCAGGTTCGAGACGAACTTGCCCGGTTCGAGGGGCAGCCCGCCGGGAATCACGCGCAGGGCGTCCCCCATAACCAGGTGCAGCCGCTCGGAGTCCTGCGCGCAGGTCTCGGCCAGCACCGGCTCGAGCTGGCGGTCGGCCTCCACGGCGCACACGGCGGCACAGCGTGGCAGCATGGCAACCGTAAGCGTGCCAATGCCCGGCCCCACCTCGAGCACCGCGTCTGTGGGATCAAGCTCTGCCAACTCCAGAATCCGACCGATCACGGAGTCGTCGACCAGGAAGTTCTGCCCGAGCCGGTGCTTGGTCGAAAGGCCAAACTCGTCGAGCACGTCTCGCGTTGCGGACTGGTTGGCAAGCCAGGAGTGCATGACGCCTACTTCTTGGCCAGACGCGGGAAGAGCGCGTCGCCCTTCGTCACCTCGACGCCGCCGGCAAGGCGGCCCCACTCGCACACGGACGCAAGGTCATCGGTCCCAACCTCATCACCGGCACCCATGCGGCGAAGCACCTCGGCCGAGGTCTCGGGCATGAAGGGCGCCAGCAGGTGCGCGCAGATGCGGATGGACTCGAGCAGGTTCGCGATGATCTGGGCAAGCTCGCCGGCGCGCGCCGGGTCCTTGGCAACCGCCCAAGGCGTGGAGTCCTCGACGTAGTGGTTGGCGGCGTGCACAAGCTCCATCACCACGTCCTTGGCCTGGACGTACTCGATCTTGTCCATATGCTCGGCGTAGCGGCCCTCGATGCCCTGGGCAATCTCGCGCAGGGGGTTCTGCTCGTCAGCCCAACCATCGGCCAGCTCGGGCGTCTTGCCGTCGAAGTACTTCGCGCTCATGTTGAGGGCGCGTGAGACCAGGTTGCCCCAGCTGTTGGCAAGGTCGGCGTTGTAGACCTGCTCCATGCGAGAGAAGCTGATGGCGCCATCCTCGCCGGGCACGACGTCGGTCATGAAGTAGTAGCGGTAGCCCTCGACGCCGAGAAGGTCAACCACGTCCTGCGGTGCGATGGCGTTGCCGCGGCTCTTGGACATCTTCTCGCCCTGGCCCGTCTCCTCGTTGCGCACCATAAGGAAGCCGTGGGCAAAGACGTGCTCGGGCAGCGCCTCGCCGATAGCCATGAGCATGGCCGGCCAGATCACGCAGTGGAAGCGGATGATGTCCTTGCCCACCACGTGATACTGCGCGGGCCAGCGATACGCCAGCTCGGCCTTGGCCTCGGGCGTGTCCACACCGTAGCCCACGGCGGTCATGTAGTTGAGAAGGGCGTCAAACCACACGTAGGTGACGTGCTTCTCGTCAAAGGGCACCGGGATGCCCCAGTCGAAGCTCGTGCGCGAGACCGAGAGGTCCTGGAGGCCACCCTCAACAAAGCTGCGGACCTCATTCATGCGGAAGTCGGGCTGGACAAAGTCCGGGTGCTCGTCGTAGAGCTTGAGGAGGCGGTCCTGGAACGCGGAGAGCTTGAAGAAGTAGGACTCCTCCTGCACGCGCTCCAGCGGACGGCCGCAATCGGGGCAGAGGTGCTGGCCCTCGGTGTGGTGCTCCTCGTCAGACTTGGTGACCTGGGTCTCGGTGAAGTAGGTCTCCTCGGGCACGCAGTACCAGCCGTCGTAGGAGCCCTTGTAGAGGTAGCCGGACTCCTTCATGCGCTCCCACAGGTACTGCACGGCGTCGTGCTGGCGCTGTTCGGTGGTGCGAATGAAGTCGTCGTTCGAGATCTCGAGCTGGCGCCAAAGGTCCTTGAAGAACGGGGCCTGGGAGTCGCACCACTCCTGCGGGGTCATGCCATGGGCGGCCGCGGCCTCCGCGACCTTCTCGCCGTGCTCGTCCATGCCCGTGAGGAACTTGACGTCATAGCCGGTCGCGCGACGGTAACGCGCCTCGACGTCGCAGAGGATGGTCGAGTAGGCCGTACCCAGGTGCGGCTTGGCGTTGACGTAGTAGATGGGCGTGGTGATGAAGAAGCTCGGCTTTGCCATGGGTTGGGTCTCCTAATGACGGATCGTGCGGGGCAGCGCGGTGCGCATGCGGTTGGTGATTATACCGCGTACGAGCAGGACGTCGCACGGGGCGGGGTTCGGGGTTGCGGAACTGCGGGAGGTGCTGGCGTTGGGACGGAGAGAAGGCGAGCGCCGGAGGGCGCATTTTGGCAGCAACTCCGTACGTAACCTCTGCTGTGGCGCCGTTTTGGCGCCACAGGGCGCATTCCCGCAGCAGCCCTTGGGGAAGCTGCTACGGTCCACAGACTAGGAGTTCTTCTCGGCAGACGCCTGCGCAACCACCAGGTCGTAGACATGGGCGCGAGGCACCGAGAATTCCTTCGCCAGCCGCTTTGCCAGCGCAGACTTGGGCTCGCCGGCAGCAAGCCCTTCTTGCACGGCCTCCTCGAGCGTGGCCGCCCCGGAACCCGCCGCGCCACGACGACGCTCCTCGAGCTCCTCGGCCGTGGGCGGCGCAATAACAATCACGCACTCCCCACGCACCTCGTCGCGCGCAGCAATCTCAGCGGCAAGCGCCGCGGCCTCGTTGCGCACGACCTCCTCATGCAGCTTGGTGAGCTCGCGCACCAGAGCCACGCGACGCCCCGGCATAACCTCGGCCACGCTCGCGAGCGTGGCGGCCACGCGACGCGGCGACTCGTAGCATACAAGCGCACCTGGCACCTGGGCCAGCTCACCCAGACGGGTAACCTGTGCAGCGTGCCGGCGTGGCAGGAAGCCCTCAAAGAAGAAGTGCTCGCACGCAAGGCCTGAGGCGGCAACGGCGCAGGTCACAGCCGACGGCCCCGGCACCACCTCCACGGGAAGCTCTGCGTCCAGCGCAGCGTCCACCAGCCGCTGGCCGGGATCGCTCACGCCCGGCATGCCCGCATCCGAGACAAAGGCCACATGCTCCCCTGCTTCCAGGCGTTCGAGCGTAGATGCCACCCGCGAAACAATCACGTTCTCGTCACAGCGCACAAGAGGAACATGCAGGTCAAAGGCAGAGAGGAGCCGCGCCGTGACACGCGTGTCCTCGCAGAGGATGACGTCCGCCTCGCCCAGGGTCCGCCTGACGCGCGGAGAAGCGTCCTCGAGGTTTCCGATGGGCGTGCCCACCACGGAGAGAATTCCGGCCATTAGCAGATGAGCCCCCGCTCGAAGGAGGAAAGAGCAACGCGCGCATCCCAGCTAGAGAGCCTGCCGGTGGTCTTCCAGGTCTGGAAGAACCACGCCGGAAGCTTCTCGTATGCCGTGAGCTGCTCGGACGAGTAGATGCGCTCGAGCGCCACGCGCCCCTCCGGCGTCATGGCGGCATCGGCGATGGGAAGCGCCGATGACCATTTGCCCACCATCACGGGAAGGCCACTCTTCTGGTCCTCGCGGATGTGACGATGGATGGCAGCCATGATATGGCGAAGCCCCAGCGTGTTTGCCCCTGCCGCGTAGCCCATGTCGGCCATGATCGCGGAGGGCTTGTCCAGGTGGCAGTCGAGCCAGACGTTCTGGTACCGGCGCTGTGCCATGAAACGACGCCAGTCGGTGGGCATGCCGGCGTCGGGAATGATGACCACGGGATCTGGGCCCGCCGCCTCGCGAACGCGGTCGTAGGCGGCACGGTAGTAGTTTCTCAGCAGGTGACCCGGCATGCCGTCGGTGACTCCCAGGCCCCGGCGCGTCTGGATGCGGGCGTCGTCTGCCACCTCGATGCCGTAGAAACCCATGCGCGACGCGTACCTGGCGCTTAGCTGCGAGAGAACCCAGAGGGCGTTCTCGCGAATGCCACGGTTGTCGGTGAAGTTGTTCCAAGTCTCCTCGTCGCCGGGGACGCCGGGATTCACGGCAAGCGCAAAGATCACCTTGAGGTCGATCTCCTCGGCCCACTCCAGCGCCTGGTCAACCTCGTCAATGCAGCCCAGGTAGTGCCCAGGATTGGGACCGGCCTCGCCAAAGACGTACCACGGGACGGGAAGCCGCACGGCATTGAAGCCGCGTGACGCGATGCGAGAGAAGTCGTCCTTGGTAAGGAAGCGGGCGCGATGCCGCCGCACCACCTCGCGGTAGCCCTTGGCTCCCAGCGACGTGATGAGCGAAGGCTCGTCGAGGGCACCCGAGCCCGAGAAAAGCTCCGGCGTAACCCAGGGCTCAAGGGTAAGCCAGCCGGTAAGGTTGACTCCGTGAAGGGCGTTCTCTGCCATGCGCCACCTCGCTCCCATCAAAGTTCAGCGCTTGTTCAGAGTGTAGCGCAGGTTGTGACGTTGGACGAACCAACCAGCAGTATTGCCATGACGCTTCTGTCACATATCCGAGTTCAAACGTGTAGCGAAGCGATACACATTCGGCGTACGAATCTGTGGCGACCTGCAGGGGATACACATTCGTGCACGAATGTGTATCGGCCCTTGGTGAAAATCCCCTAGGCGAGAAGGCCGCTGGTCAATAGGAGGTCCCGGGCCACAAAACGCCAGGCCCTACTCCCCGTCCGGCTCGTACGAGGCACGGTTGTTGGGGGTTTCGTTACAGTCCACGCGGCAAACGGGAAGGCCGCGGGCGGAAAATCGATCGAAGAGGTAGTGCGCGAGGTTCTCCGACGTGGTGCGGAACGGCAGGATGGTGAGGCTGAAGCCCTCCGACGCAAGAGCGTCGAGCGTCGCAGGCGCAAGCGAGCCCTCCTCCACGAGGAAGGTGTGGTCGAGCGCGTCGCACTCCTCGCGCACGATGCGCTTCAGGGTGGCAAAGTCCACGACCATGTCCTTCTCGGTTCCAGAGGCGCCCAACTTGTCCGCGCGCACGTAGGCAGTCACGCGCCACTGGTGAC
>CAJMLD010000091.1 GCA_905214175.1 uncultured bacterium | reverse complement strand
GAATCCCCAATGCTGCCCCATGACGGGCCTCACGCATTCTTAGAGGCATTTTTCGGAGTTGTCCCCCCACGTTTGGGGCACAAGTAGCATCGAGGCGCGCCGGATAACAGGAAAGTGTGCCTTGACATCATGTGCCACATGAAACTCAGGAAGCGGGGGCGCGCCCATGGCCGAGAAAAGCAAAACAGCCGGTTCCAACGAAAGCTGGGTCCATCGAGGTCTCGCAGGGCTCAGGCGTGCCTTTGACGTGCGGGAAGGCCGCGCATCCTGGCCGCAGATCCGCAAGCGCTTCGTAGGCGGCTCGAAGCTCGACGGCACGCACATGTGCATCCTCATAGTTGCCATGCTCATCGCATCGATTGGCCTCAACACAGACTCCACCGAGGCCATCGTGGGAGCCATGCTCATCTGCCCGCTCATGGGCTCGGTGCTGGCCATCTCCTTCGCCATCGCGACGGCTGACATGCGCCTTTTGCGACATGCCACCGCTGGACTCGCACTTCAGATGGTCATCTGCCTCGCGACCTCGACCATCTACTTCCTTCTCACACCCATCCCCTACGAGACCAGCGCGCTTCTCGACAACTCGACGCCGACCATCTGGGACTTGCTCATCGCACTTGCCGGCGGCTTCGCGGGCGGACTGGGCAATTCCCGCAAGCAGGAGCCGTCGACCCTCATCGCAGGCGTTGCCGTGGCAACCGCCCTCATGCCACCCCTATGCTCGGCCGGCTACGGCATTGCCCTCCAGAGCCTTCCGCGCTTTGCCGGTGCCCTCTACGAGTTTGGCGTCAACGTGGTCTTCATCGCACTCGCCGCCGAGGTCGTGCTGCTCCTCCTTCACGCGCCGCTCCACAGAGACATCAACGACGACGGCGTGGTGACTCCGCAGGAGAGCGAGGAGGCAGTTGCCATCTCGCATCGGCTGCGCAGACATGTCATCATCGGGACGCTTGTCTTTGCGATCCCCTGCCTCATGGTGACCACAGGCGTTGTCCAGGAGACGATCCGGCAGCATACCAAGAGCTCAGCCGATACCACCGCAACAATCTCCCAGACCTCGGACCAGTACGAGACGGCCCTCACAACGCAGGAGCTGAAGGCAGTCCAGCCCGAAGTCGAGCGGTATTCCGTGGGCACGGAGTACGACTTTGACGCCAGTCCTTCTCAGCCAACCAAGCGCATCGTGGCAACGGTCACTAGTAGCCGAACGCTTTCCAAAGACGAACAGGACCGCGCCAAGGCGCTCGTGCGCGTGCACGTTCCCAACGTGGACCAGGTACGCTTTGTGACAGGCGACGCCGCCCAGTGAGACAATAGGCCGCAAGAGTCAACCGCCACACGAGGAGCGCAGAGCATGGCAACACACAGGACCATCGGCATCATCGGCTGCAGCCACGTGGGAGCACACCTCGCAAACGCGCTGCTCGCGCAGGGCCTCGTAGACGAGATTCGCCTCTCAGACACCAACGAGAAGCTCTGCCGCGCGCAGGCAAACGACCTTCTCGACGCCATGAGCTTTTATCCCCGCCCCGCACGCATCGTGGAGTGCGACGTGGACTACGAGGAGCTTGCCACGTGCGACATCATCGTCAACGCCGCGGGCCACGTGGACGCCTCCCGCACCGACCGCGACGGCGAGCTTGTCCTCACGGTCGAGGAGCCCAAGACGTTCGTCCGTCGCATCGAGGACGCCGGTTTCACGGGCATCTGGGTGAGCGTCTCCAACCCCAACGACGTGATTGCCACCGAGATACGCGACCTCGCCAACTGCGAGCCGCGGCGCGTGATTGGCTCTGGCACCACGCTCGACTCCGCGCGCTTCAAGCATGCCCTTGCGGGTGCGACCGGCCTTGACCAGGCATCAATCAACGCATGGATGCTCGGCGAGCATGGGTTCTCGGAGTTCGCGCTCTGGTCGCACGTCACCTTTGGCTGTCTCACGCCCGAGGAGCTGGAGGCACAGACGGGCATCGCCCTCGACCGCGATGCGCTCGAGATGCAGGCCGTGCGCGGAGGCTACATCACCATGGTGGGCAAGGCTTGCACCGAGTACTCCATCGCCAACGGGACCGCAGCCATCATTGCCGCCATCCTAGGTGACACCAAGCTTGTGACGCCCGTCTCGACCCTGGTCGAGGGCGTCTACGGCGTCTCGGGCCACTATGCGTCGCTGCCCTGCGTGATTGGCGCACGCGGCGTCGAGAAGGTCATCGTCCCCACCATGACGCCACATGAACAGGAGCGCTGGCAGGCAAGCTGCAAGCACATCGAGGAGAACATCGCCAAGGTCTCCTGGTAGCCTTGCGCGATCGCAGGTAGCACAGAAGCGGCGGGCGGCGCCAACGTGCGCTCCCCGCCGCTTTGTTATGCTCGCCGCCGCTTCGCTACTTAAACGTGATCTTGATGCCACCGGAGCCCTTGCCTGAACCCCTGCGCGAGAAGAGCCTGCGCAGCCGCATCCCATAGCGCCTGAAGCGGTGGTTGATGCTCTCGCCGCTCGTCGAGCGCAGGCCCAGCAGCGGCGCCGCACACAGCGTGGGCAGGAAGTACTCGATGGCGCGCCAGAGCACGAAGCCCGCGGAGGCCTGTGCGCCAAACATCCTGCCAAAGAGCAGCGCGAAGCCGCCCTCGGCGCCGCCGGTGCCGCCAGGCAGCGGGATGGCCGAGGTGAGAAGCTCG
The DNA here is from genome assembly GCA_905214175.1 of uncultured bacterium. Classification (GTDB taxonomy): domain Bacteria; phylum Actinomycetota; class Coriobacteriia; order Coriobacteriales; family Atopobiaceae; genus Tractidigestivibacter. The sequence goes on along the minus strand of CAJMLD010000091.1, from coordinate 3,702 downwards.
AGCATCGAGCCAGACGCCAGACAGGTCACAAGGTCGGCCTCCTTGCCAAAGGCGTTGAGCACAAACCACGGCAGCGCGTAGAGGCAGCCCAGCTGCAGCAGCGTGAGCACCAGCACGCCCACGAGGTCTCCCTTGTTCTTGGCGGCAGACTTGAAGCCGTCGGAGAACTCCATGATTTGGTTGTTCACGACCTGGTACCAGTGGTCGTAGTCCTTCACCCAACCGTGCTTGTTGGCAAAGCGCAGCACCCAGTTGCCAATGCTCGAGAAGAACTTGGGGTACGCGCAGATGGCAAAGAGCGCCACGCACTCCAGGATCTTGAAGGCAAAGAGCAGGATGCCAATGATGATGAAGTCGCCAAAGGAGTCCAGGAAGTAGTCGAGCCGGAAGATGAGCATGATGGCCGCAAAGATGCCCTCGCCCGCCTCGTACATGATGAAACGCGTGGAGTGGAGCGCACCAGCGCCGCCCACGGAGAGGCCCGAGCGCGTGAGGCGGTAGATCTGCGCGGGCGCGGCACCCATGCCGTTGGGCGTGAGGTTCATGAAGAAGACGCCGGCGGCCTCCACGCTCATGAGGTCGCGAACGCCCACGGGAGACTTGGGGTCTGCGACAACCGAAAGCACGTAGGCAGAGACGCCAATGACGTAGTAGACCAGGTAGCAGAGGGCGCCGCGCAGCATCCACGAGCTGTCGACCTGCGCAAGGCTGCTGAGAAACACATCCATCTGGCCGGAAAAGATGAGGTATGCCAGATAGGCAAGCGTGACAATGCCGAGAAACACCAGGCTCTTGCGCACCTGGCCCATGCTCTGCTTGTCGGCTTCGCGGTCTTTGGCCGAGACCGCCTTCGCAGCGTTAACACGATACTTGACCTTGGCGCCAGCGCCAGTGGCAGCGGCGCGAGCTTTGGTGGAGGCCCCAGCACCGACCTTTGCCTTAGGCTTGGCGGGACTCACCTTGGCACCAACGACCTGTGGCTTTGGAGCCTTGGGGCGCTTCTGCGCCGCAGGGACATTCTTATCGGCGTCCTCTGCCACAAACACCTCCGACCCGCCAGTCCCAGGCAAGCGCCGTGGGCGTCGACCGACTACATCACAAGAGCTAGTCTATCGATTATAGGCCACCGGGTTTGGTTCCACGATTCCTCCGCCCAGGCAGACGAGACCCCCATAGATGACGGCGGACTGCCCCGGCGCCACCGTGCGTACCGGCTGGGGGAAGCTCACGCGGGCACGTCCGGCGCCACGCATCTCCACGCGCGCCTCTCGAAGCTCGCCCGTGTGTCTCGTCCTCACAAGATAGGTGCCGTCCGAAGGCGGCTCGCCAGCAATCCAATGCACGTCGGAGAGGTCGAGCTGCGTGCACCAGAGGCCGGGGCAGGCCGGGTTGGCGGTCACGTAGACCACATTCTTCTCAGTATCCGTCGAGACCACATAGCGAGCGGGGCCGCCGCCCAGGTCGAGCCCCTTGCGCTGGCCCACCGTGAACAGGAAAGCGCCATCGTGATGTCCCAGGACGCGACCCGTCTCCCACTCGACGATGTCCCCAGCACGGCGCTCAAGCGTGTCCAGGAGGAAGGTGCGAATGCCCACGGGTCCCACGAAGCAGATGCCGTCGGAGTCCGGCTTGGACTCCACGCCCAAGCCCCTCTCGGCGCACATGCGGCGCACCTCGGCCTTGTCGTGCACGTCGCCCACAGGGAAGAGCGTGCGCGAGAAGGCCTCCTCCCCTACGCGCCAGAGAAAGTAGGTCTGGTCTTTGTGCTCGTCCACAGCGCGCAGGAGCTGCGTGGCACCCGTCGCGGCGTCACGGCGCACGCGGGCGTAGTGCCCCGTGGCAATGAGGTCCGCGCCGCGTGCGAAGGCACGGGCGGCGAAGGTGCCAAACTTGACGGTCTGGTTGCACATCACATCGGGGTTGGGCGTGAGGCCGTGCGCATAGGCGTCCACGAGGTAGTCCACGACGGTGCGCTGGTACTCCTCCTCGCAGTCCCAGACCTCGAGCTCAATGCCTAGCGTCACGGCAACGCGCTCGGCGTCCGCAAGGTCGTCTGCCCAGGGGCACCGGTATCCCGGCAGGTCGCGCGACCAGTTGCGCATGTAGACTGCCGTGACGTCATAGCCCTGCTCGACGAGAAGCGCGGCCGAGAGCGCGGAGTCGACGCCTCCGGAGAGGCCGAGAAAGACCTTCTCGCCCATTAGCGTCGCCTCCCCACGGCAGCGCCCCCGGCGCGAGTGAGCATGTCATCATCGGTGAGGCCGGTACGGGCCATCTCCGCGCGAACGGCGGCCACAATCTGCGCTGCGGCATAGTCGATGTCGTCTGCGCTGGTGGGTCGGCCCATCGTGATGCGTAGGCTCCCCGCCGAGACCTCCGGGGGCAGCCCCATGGCATGCAGGACGTGGCTCTCGCGCATGCGGCTGGCGGCGCAGGCGCTGCCCGTCCCCACCGAGACCCCGCGCCGCTCGAGGAGCACCACCAGGCGCCGCGCCTCGAGGCCGGGGAAGCTCACGTGGAGAAGCCCGGGAAGGCGGTGCTTGGGGCTTCTCGGCCCCGAGACCACCATGCCGGGAAACTCGGCCGCAAGGGCTCGCACGAGCCGCAAGCGCAGCGCCTCCTCGCGACGGCACTCCTCACCACGGCAGTCCTGCGCAAGCGCCAGAGCGGCAGCAAACCCCACCGCGCCGGCAACGTTCTCAGTGCCAGAGCGCACGCCGCCCTCCTGGCCACCGCCAAGGATCAGCGGCCGCAGCCGCACGCCCTCGCCTGCCCAGAGGATGCCCACCTGCTTGGGGCCATAGACCTTCGCAGCGGAGAGGGTCACCAGGTCTGCCCCCAGCGAGGTCACGTTGCACGAGAGCGAGCCTGCCGCCTGGGAGGCGTCCGTGTGAAGCCACAGGGGGACGCGGCTGCCTTCCGCCAGCCGACGCTCGCGAATCAAGGCAACCCCACGGGCGATCTCGCGCACGGGTTGCACGGCTCCCACCTCGCCGTTTGCGAGCTCCACCGAGACGAGCTGCGTAGCGGGGCCAATGGCCGCGCAGAGCCGATCCGGGTCAACGCGGCCGTCGGCGCCCACGCCCACCACAACAGCTTCGCGTGCCCGGGCACAGGCGAGGACGGACTCGTGCTCGGCGGCGTCGGTTACCACGCCGTCATCCGTTGCCGCAAAAGCGAGGTTGTTTGCCTCGGTGGCGCCAGCGGTAAAGGTGATGCCGTCGGGCTTGGCGCCCATGAGGTGCGCGATGTCCACCCGCGCACGCTCCACGGCGTCGCGCGCCACACGGGCACGGGCGTACGGAGCGGAGGGGTTCTCGAAGCAGCGCGTGAGGTAGGGCTCCATTGCCGAGAGGACCCTGGGGTCGAGCGGCGTGGCGGCAGCGTAGTCGAGGTAGACGTCGCACATGGGAGCTGATGGCCTTTCTGCTGTCTCGGCAAGCGTCACTCGTCATCGCCCCCAATGACGAGATTCTGGAAGCGGTTGGCTATGAACTCGTCGGTGTAGTGTTCGTCCACCCACTGCTCGAAGGCGTTGCTTGCCGGCACGCCGGCGTCGCGTGCGGTCTTGCGGTTGAAGCACGCGAGCGTCATCCAGATGTCGGCCGCAAGGTAGGCGCTCACCAGGATCACGAAGACCAGCTGGCGGTGAGAGGTGGGCATGCCAATGCGGTAGAGCAGGGGCGGCATGACCACGCGACA
>CAJMLD010000090.1 GCA_905214175.1 uncultured bacterium | reverse complement strand
CAACTGGGCAAACGTCCTTCTCGGTTAAGAAAAAGCGATATTCTCCGAGAAGAGATTGGCCTGGGCGAGGGAGAGGGGCCTCTGACGAGAAGGAAGAGGCCCCGGCGGCGCGAAGGAAACGCCGCTGCGGCGTCTTTCTGGCGCCACAAGGCGCGTTTCCGCAGCAACTCCGTACGAAACCCCCGCTGTGGCGTCGCCCCTGATGCCAGAGGTGACCCCGCCGCGCCCCTGGCCCCGCGCCGCACGCCCTACGCCAGACGGAACGACTTCCCGTCCTCGTAGAACGCCACGGGCTTCGCGCGCCCGGCAAAGTACGAGCTCACGACCTCGCGCGCTGCCGCAAGCACGGCGGCGTCGTCCTTCTCGGCAACGGCCTCGCGGCTTACCTCGATCCATAGCGACTGCCCGCCACATGCATCGCGCAGGCGAACGCGTGCCGGAACCCCAGCGTTGAGCAGGGCCTCGTTCACATCGGCAATCTCAAGGATGTTGACGACCTTCATTTTCCGCGTCCCTTCTCGCGCATCCACGCGAAGACAAACTGCTGCTGTATGCCGCCCCACCGTGCGTCCCACACCACGTTGTGCTCGCGCTCCGCCCGCTTGATCCAGGTGTCGCGCGGTACCGCCTCGAGGTACTCCAGCCCAAAGAGGCAGATGCAGCTTGCAACCTTGGGGCCAATGCCGGGACTCTCCTCGAGCTCCGCCATCGACTCCTCAAGCGAGACGTCCCGGCGGTCAAGCCGCCCGGGGTGCCAACCCTGCGCTCGCCTCGCCAGCGCCTCCAGATAGGGCCGCCGGTACCCAAGCCTGAGGCCGGTCGCAAAGGCGTCGTCGGCGAGAAGCGCGTCCAGCTCGCGTGGCCCGGGCACGCACCCGCCGCCGGCGTCGAGCAGCGCGTTCATCGTCCGTTGGATGCGCACGATGTTGGAGTTCTGCGACACCACAAAGCTCACCGCCGTGTCCCACCAGTCCTGCGCAAGCACCCTAATCCCGGCGCCCATCTCCATGACTTCGGCCGGCATGGCAAGCTCGTCCAGAATTTGCTCGTAGTCAACGTCCAGGGCCAGGTAGTGACGCCAATAGGCAAGCTCGTCGCCGTCCACCTCGGCACCGTCGGTGCGCCGCACACGAACGATGCCCTTCTCGGCGTCGCCCTCCTGCGAGAGCAGGCAGCGCTGACGACCGCTTGCCACAAGCCAGCCGTCCGCGACGCGCCGCCACGTAAAGACCTGCCCCGATGCGGCAATGGCGTCAAGCGAGAAGAACGTTGTCTCAAGCGCTGCCATGCGTCCGCCTAGAAGTGCACGGAGAACTCGGCCTCGTCCGGCACGGGAGGGATGTCCTCTTTGGAGTCGATGGTGTAGCTGATGGGAAAGCGCCGGTAGCTCTCGATGAGGCGCGTGAAGAACGTGGCCACGGCCTCGCTTGGCCCCTGGAGCTCCATGCTCACCGAGCCATCGGGCTCGTTTCTCACCCAACCGGTAAGCCCAAGGTCAAAGGCCACGCGCTGGCTGGTCCACCTGAAGCCCACGCCCTGCACCTGCCCCACGAACCGCACGTGGATGCGGCGCACGCCCTCGCCAGTCGACGCGCCGCTGCCGGCCGCGCTGCTCTCGCCCTGGTCCTTGTTCCTTCTCGCGAACATCGCGTCTCCCTCGAGTGCCTGTCCTCCGTCGCGCCCGCAAGCTCTCCATTTCTCGTGGTTGTTGCCCGTGCGAACGTCCCCACACGCGGGTACGCTTACAATACTACCCGGACAACAAGAGCGACCGAGGAGACCACATGGCGACTAAGTGCAACATCATGACGGACTCGTGCTGCGACTTTTCTCCCGAGGAGGTCGAGCGGGCGGGGATCACGTGCCTCTCGTTCACCTACACCGAGGCGAGCAAGCCTGATGGCGGCCTCTCTGGCGTCGACGACCTCTTCCAGTCCCGCTCGGCCCACGAGTTCTACTCCGCCATCGAGAACGGCGCCTGCCCCATGACCTCGCAGCCCTCCCAGATGGTGTACGAGGAGGCGTTCGAGAAGGCCATCGCCTCTGGCGTCCCCACGGTTCACTTTGCCCTCTCAAGCGGCATCTCCGGCGCCTACAACGGTGCCGTCACGGCGCTCGACCGCGTGCGCGAGAAGCACGGTGGCACGCTTCCCACGCCCATCTACGTGGTTGACTGCCTCATCGGCTCCACCACCCAGAACCTCCTCATCCACGCCGCCATCGAGAAGCGCGATGAGGGCCTTACCGCGGAGGAGCTGGTCGCTTGGGCCGAGGAGGCGCGCTTCCACGCCCACACCATCTTCATGGTGGACAACCTCGACGCGCTCCACCGCGGCGGGCGCATTCCCAAGTCCGTCGCCGTGGTGGGCGGCCTTCTCGACGTGAAGCCGCTTCTCACCTTTAACCTCGACGGCTCGCTGGCAATCATGGGCATGGCGCGCGGCCGCAGGAAGGCCATGCGCAAGATGGCCGAGTTCTATGAGGACTTCCACGATTCGTCCTACCTTGGCCACGTGGTAGCCATTGGCGACGCCGACTGCGTGGCCGACGGCGACTCCCTTGCCCGCATGCTCAAGCCCTCCGAGCACGCGCTCAAGGTCTACCGCTCCACCATTGGCCCTACCATCGGCTGCCACGTTGGGCCCGGCATGTACTCCTGCTGCTTCTGGGGGGCAGACCGCCGCGACGACAAATACAACGACGCAAAGAACAAGGGCAAGGCGGCCAAGTAGCGCCGTGCTTCTCGCTAACGTAGTTCAGGCCGCTTCGCGGCCCGTCACTTCTACAGGGGGTCTGCGATGAGCTGGACACGAAGGGAATTCCTCGAGCTGGCATCGGCTGGTGCAGCGAGCATGGGCCTTGCTGCCTGCGGCGCTCCCACGCGCCAGCAGCAGGACAGCGGCTCCGACCAGACCTCGGATACCACCGAGCAGTCCGCGGACAACGTCGACCTCGGCGAGTTCAAGAGCCTGGCGCTCGATACGTCCGCCTGGAAGTACGACGAGGAGAACGACGTCTACTACCAGCTTGGCCTTACCTACTGCCTGAAGCCCGCGACAACGGCATACGAGTCGCTGGCGATCTTCGTTCCCGGCAAGTTCTTCACGGCTGAGAAGAAGGGCGACACCTACTCCTGCACCGTGAACGAAAAGGCCGTGGTGGGTGGCTTCACGCCTTCCACGGCGCCCATCCTGCTGCCCATCAACAGCGGCACGCTCTCGCCGCAGGCGAGCCCCACGAAGTACGGCTACGACGGCCTGGGTACCTTCCTTAATGCGGGCTGCGTCTACGTGTACGCCGGCTTCCGCGGCAGGAGCGCTGGCTACGATTCTTCTACCGGCTCCACCGACCTCTATCCCGGTGGCGCCCCCTGGCCCGTGGTCGATCTCAAGGCGGCCATCCGCTACCTGCGCTACAACAAGGACGCGCTGCCCTGCGACACCTCGCGGGTCTTCTCGTTTGGCTTCTCTGCTGGCGGCGGTGTGAGCGCGCTTCTCGGCTCTGCGGGAGATGCCGAGATCTACAAGCCCTACCTCGACTCCATTGGCGCCATCACCCACGACGCCGAGGGCAATGCCGTCTCGGATGCCGTCTTTGGCAGCGCGTCGTGGTGCCCCGTCACCTCCTTCGATACGGCCGACGCCGCCTACGAGTGGGCGATGGGGCAGTATGCGGGAACGGGAACGCGGGCGGAGGGCACGTGGACGTCCTCGCTCTCGCAGGGTCTCGCAGCAGACTACGCGAGCTACATCAACTCCATGGACCTCCGTGACTCGGACGACTCTCAGCTCACGCTCGACGAGTCCGAGGGCGGCGTTTACACGCTGGGTTCCTACGCGAGCCAGCTTCTCTCGATTCTCGACGAGTCCGCCACTAATTTTGTCTCGGACACCACGTTCCCCTATACGTATACGCCGCAGCAGATTGACGACCCCGTCTTCCCCGGTGACCCCAACCTCGCGACCACGCGCGCGACCGAGGCTGCCGTGGCTGCCGCCAAGCAGGAGGCGCAGTCCTCCGCTGCGGCGGACGCCCAGGGTGACGGTGCGGCTGCGGACGCTACGGGCTCAACTGACGCCGCTGCGACCACAACCACGACCACAACCACGCTTCCCACGGGCACCACGCAGGTGCAGTCCACCATCTACGACACGGTGCAGAACTACTTTGCAGCGCTCAACTCCGACTACTGGTGGATCAACTACAACGTGAGCCGCCAGACGGTCTCGATCTCGAGCCTGCGCGACTTCTCGACGCATCTGCGTCCTGCGGAGCTTTCGGTTCCCGCCTTCGACGCCGTCGACCGCTCCACGAAGACCAACCAGCTCTTTGGCATTGGCGAGGAGAGCACTCTGCACTTCGACGAGACGCTTGGCGAGCGTGTGGCGGCAAACGCCGATGCCTACGCCTCGCTTGCGGGCTGGGACGATTCCTATGCCACGGCCTGGCAGGACGACCTCGAGAAGACCGACTCCCTCGATTCGGACATTGCCACGCGTGTCTCGATGTTTAACCCGCTCTACTTCCTGAGCGGTACCTACAGCGGCTACGGCACGGGTGCGGTGGCGCCGCACTGGCGCGTGAACGAGGGCGTCTTTGACACCACGACCTCGCTTGCCACCTCGGCAAACCTCGTGCTGGCACTACGCCACTTTAGCGGCGTCGAGGATGTTGCCTACGTGCCCGTGTGGGGCCAGGGCCACGTGATGGCCGAGCGTTCGGGCACGGCCAACGACAACCTCCTTACCTGGGTTGCCGCCTGCTGCCAATGAGACAAGAATGAGACAGAGGGACTGTCCCTTTGTCTCATGGAGTGGACTATGACTGACGAGAACAACACGCATACGGCTGCCGCGGCCATCACCAGGCGCGGCTTCATGGGACTGGCGCTTGCTGCAGCGTCATTCTCGCTTGCCGCCTGTGGGAGCTCCTCAAGCGCGGGCGGGGAGGGGAGTGCCAGTGCCAGTTCCAGCGCCAGTGCCTCCTCGTCTTCGTCCTCCTCGGACGCGTCCCCAGACGCCGATACCGGCGACCAGCCCACGGGCACCTACGCCTCCGGTGTTCACCACGCGACCATCGAGGTCACGGGCTACGGTACCATCTCGGTTGCCCTCAATGCCGATGTAGCGCCTATCACCGTCTCAAACTTTGCTGGTCTGGTCGAGCAGGGCTTCTACAACGGGCTTACCTTCCACCGAGTGGTGCGGGACTTCATGATCCAGGGCGGCGACCCCAACGGCGATGGTACCGGCGGCTCCGGAACCACCATCAAGGGCGAGTTCTCTGCCAATGGGGTGAAAAACGACATTGCCCACGTGCGCGGCACCATCTCGATGGCACGCTCGTCCGACTACAACTCGGCCAGCTCGCAGTTTTTTATCGTCCAGAAGACTGCCGCCTCGCTCAACGGCCAATACGCCGCCTTCGGCAACGTGACGGACGGCATGGACGTGGTCGACGCCATCGTGGACGCGACGGCCGACAAGGGCGATTCTAACGGTATTCTCCCCAAGGAGGACCAGCCCGTCATCGCCTCTATCACGATGGTGGACTAGAGGTCGTCCCGTGTTCTCTACAACGAAATAAACTAAATAAGATAGTGTGCTTTGCTGCAATAGGCAATAGGACATACCCAAATGGTATGGAAAACACCGTTATCGTGCTAATATCTTATGCATGAGAAAGGAGCTTCTTCATGTATGAGATTGGTGAGTATGTTGTCCATCCAGGTCAGGGTGTGTGTCGTGTCGAAGATGTAACGGATGGTCCCAACCCCTGCTACCAGCTCATGCCCGTGGGCGAGCGCCATCCCATGCGCATCAGCTATCCCGTCTCCAGCGAGTCCCGCCTACGTCCGGTCCTCTCGGCCGAGGAGGCCCGCGCAATTATCGACGAGTACCCCACCATGGAGGTGGAGTCCTATTCAGAGCACAGCGGCACCCTCGAGGAGCAGCACTTCAAGGACGAGATTCGCCGCGGAAGCTGCCAGGACTCCGTCCGTATCGTAAAGACCTTCCGCGAGCGCATTGACGAGGTCAAGGCTCGCAACAAGAAGCCGCCCGTGGCCTTTGACCGCATCCTCAAGCTTGCAACAGCTCGCTCGCTCCAGGAGCTCTCCGTTGCGCTTGACACCACGCCCGAGGACGTCCAGGCGCTCTTCCAGGGTGCGCTTGACGCTGCGGAGGAGGAGAACTAGAGGGCCCAATGCGGCGGCGTATTCTGATGCCGCGAGATTTCGCCGTTTAGGAATTTTCCGAACGTTTAAGAGGGGCTAACCATCCAGATTCCGCGGCATCCCTGCAATGCCGCGGAATCTCGCCGTTTAGAAGGGGTTAACCGTTCAGATTTTGCGGCATTGTCGTAAAGCCAGGCTGCCGCTGGTACCCCGACGCCGAGTGCCGCATTCTTTCCGCTACGTTGCCATTCTCGGCCGTGCGTCGGCT
>CAJMLD010000089.1 GCA_905214175.1 uncultured bacterium | reverse complement strand
CCCCTTTGTGGCGAGCCTTGTCCCCGGCAGGGCCATCCCGGAGGTTGTCTTTCTCGTCTTTGCCGGCGCTCTTCTCGGCCCCTATGGGGCCGATGTCATCAGGACAAGCGGAGGTGCCCTTTCGCTTGTCTCGGAGCTGGGCATGGCCTTCCTCTTCCTGCTGGCCGGCTACGAGATTCAACCCTCCGAGCTGGTTGGCCCCATGGGGCGTCACGCCTCCGTCTGCTGGGGCGCCTCGCTTGCGGCTGCAATCGCGCTCGTGAACCTCACGGGTTTTAGCCGCTTCACTGGTATGGCGGGGATAGCCTTCGCCATCATGCTTACCACCACGGCGTACGGCACCCTCGCCCCCATCATGCGCAGCCGCAGCCTCACCAACACGAGCGTGGGGCGCGCGGTCACGGCCTATGGCGCCACGGGCGAGGTGCTGCCCGTCATCGCGGTGGCGCTCATGCTCTCCACAAGGTCGCTTCTCGTTACGGTTGTTGTGCTTGTGGTCTTCCTTCTGGTCTGTGTGCGCATCGCGCGTCTCTCCACGTCTACTGCCCGCATTGGTGCACGTTTCCGCGACTTTGTGAAGTCGAGCGCCGGTGCCTCTACGCAAACGCCACTTCGCCTGGTGGTGCTCCTTCTCGTGTTTCTGCTCTTTCTCGCCGAAATGGCGGGCTTCGACTCGGTGCTTGGCGCCTTTGCCGCCGGCTTCGTGCTGCGGGTTTTCTTCCCCGAAGGCAGCACGGATTTGGAGGCGCGCCTGGAGGCCATTGGCAACGGCTTTCTCATCCCTGCGTTCTTTGTGATATCGGGGGCGGGCATCGATCTTTCGGCTGCCGTTGCCGACCCTGGCCTGCTCTTCCTCTTCATTGGGCTCCTTGTGGCCGTCCGCGGGGTCTCCGTAGCCATCTCGCTGCACGTGAACCCCGAAACCCGCACGATGCAGCCGCAGGAGCGCTTCGTGACGACGGCCTACTGCGTGATGGCGCTGCCGCTGGTGGTTGCCATTACGCAGATTGTGGTGGACGCGGGTGCCATGACCAGCCAGGACGCGTCGGTCCTCGTGACGGCGGGTGCCATCACGGTGCTTGTGGTGCCTGTCCTTACCTCGCTTGTGCGCGTGACTGCTCCCGCACATCCCGTTCACGCCCTGAGCAGCATCGTCTCGGGCGAGGAGAGCGCAAACGAGGCCCTCGAGCGGCAGCGGCGTGCCATGCAGAACTCGCGCAGGCGCTTCGAGGCGGCTCGCGCCCGTCGCAGACGCGAGCAGGGAAGGGGCCTCTCATCTGCCGAGTACATCGCCCGCCATGGCGGAGACGAACCTAGCGACGACCCGTCCGGCCGCCCCGACGTCTGATGGCGTCGGTTGACCCAACCCAATTACATATGATTGATATGGGCATCGCGGCGTGCGGGAGATTGTGTTGCCTGCAATCGTATGATGGGCGCAGTATACCTGGCTCTGGGGAGGAAGCTCATATGTCTGATGCAGCGGCGAGTACGGCACGTGACCTCATCTTTCTTGCACCCATCTTCCATGGGAAGATCTGGGGCGGCCGTGAGCTGGAGAAGCGCTTTGGTTACAACATTCCGGACGGTCCCATCGGCGAGTGCTGGGGTATCTCGGCTCACCCCAACGGCGACTGTGTGGTAGACGGCGGCGAGTTTGACGGCCTGCACCTCTCGGAGCTCTGGGACGCACACCACGAGCTCTTTGCTGGTGCCAAGGGCGACCGCTTCCCCCTACTCATCAAGATCCTTGACGCGCGTGAGAATCTCTCGGTGCAGGTGCACCCGGATGACGCGTATGCCGCCGAGCACGAGAACGGCTCGCTGGGCAAGCGCGAGTGCTGGTACGTGATTGACTGCGAGCCCGGCACGCGCATCATCGTGGGACAGCGCGCCAGGAGCCGAGAGGAGCTTGCGGCCATGATCTCTGACGGTCGTTGGGGCGACATGCTTAACTACGTGCCCATCCATCCCGGCGACTTCTTCCGCATCGAGCCGGGGACCATGCACGCCATCATGGGCGGCACGCTCATCCTCGAGACCCAGCAGTCCTCCGACGTCACCTATCGCGTGTACGACTACGACCGAGTCCAGTCCGACGGCACCAAGCGCCCGCTCCACGTGAAGCAGTCGCTCGACGTGGTGGACTATGAGCAGGTCCCGCCCACAAGCGGCAAGGTCACCGCGCCCGAGAAGGACGGTGTGACCGAGCTCATGGCTTGCCCCAACTTTGATGTCGAGCGCGTGCGCGTCTCTGGCGAGAAGACGCTTCCGCAGCCGTGGCCATTCATGTGCCTCTCGGTGATCGAGGGCTCGGGCAGCGTTCGCGATGGCGCTGGCGTCGAGCACGCACTGAGCGCGGGAAGCCACTTCCTTGCACCCTCCGGCTCTGGTGACATCCGACTGACGGACGAGATGACGCTCATTACCTCGCATCTTCCCGAGCGCGCATAGGGTCTCGACCGCTGGTCCGTGGTGCCGCCCCTGGTGGAGCTGTTCCCCTGACGCAGCCGCCCCTGGTGGTGCTGCCCCCCGGTGGTGCTGCTGAGAATGAATTCGACAAAATCTCGTTTCAGAACGCTGCTATGTGTCCAATTTCTTCTCGTTTGCTCTCTGAGGGAGAATGACACCACCGCGAGGGGCAGAAGAAGCGCCCGGAGGCCAAAGTCTTCGGGCGCCGTTGCCATTCCACCGCCTAGCTGGACGTGGTTCTCGCTATGATGGCAGGCCTCGGCCGCTATGCCGCGGGCTTCGCACCGCCAGGGATCTCGCCGCCGCAGTGCGGGCAGCGGGTGGCGCCGGCCTTGACCTCCTCAAGGCAGTGCGGGCAGATGGGCGCCGCGGCCTCCTCTTCCTTCTCCTGCTTCCCGGCGAGCTTCCTGGCCTCCTCGGAGAGCTTGTTCATGCTCTTGACCAGGCAGAAGATGATAAACGCAATGATGATGAAGTTGATGACGGCCGAGATGAACGCGCCAAAGTCAAGCTGGGCGGCACCAACGTTAATCACGAGGCCAATCTGCTCGCCGCCGCCCGTGAGGCCCGAGATGAGCGGCTGGATGATGTCACCAACCAGGGAGTTGACGATGGCCGTGAACGCGCCGCCGATAATCACGCCGACTGCCATATCCATTACGTTGCCGCGCGAGATGAACGCCCGGAACTCGCTGAAGAAAGCCTTCATGGTGATCCCCTCTCCTGTTTTGACGAGTCTGGGGTCGCTGCCTGGCCTTTGTTCAAACTGACGCTGTCGTCAGCGACCTTGAAAGACTCTACCACGCAAAGAAGTGCCGGACCAACGCCTGACCGTGGTCAATCGGACCAAAAGGATGGCGCTACAGCCCAAGCTCCTCCGAGTCGAGCATCACCGTGAAGGGCCCGTCGTTCACGAGGCTTACGCGCATGTGGGCACCAAATACGCCGCGACCCACACGCCCTGGTCCCAGGTCCTTCTCGGCAAGCTCGCAGAAGAGCTCGTAGAGACGGTTGGCAAGCTCTGCCGGGGCGGCGTTCGTGAACGACGGCCGGTTGCCGTGGCGCGCATCGGCGTAGAGCGTGAACTGGCTCACCACAAGCAGCGACCCGCCCACGTCCACAAGCGAGAGGTTGGTGCGGCCGTTCTCGTCGGCGCAAATGCGGAGCTTGCGTACCTTCTCCCACATGCGCCTGGTGACGTTCTCGTCATCATTGGGGCCAACGCCGAGAAGCACGAGGTAACCTGCACCGCATGTGCCAACCTCGCTCCCGTCCACCTCGACCGACGCTCGCTCGACTCGCTGAATCAGCGCGCGCATGCTACCTGTCCAGCCCGTAGATTGCCGAGAACTTCTCGACAAGGTAGTCGGTGTAGTAGCGTGGCTCGAAGTCCTCGCCACACGCCATGCGGATGAGCTGCGCGGAGTCCTTGGCACGGCCCCAGTGCCAGATGTTAGTGCGCAGCCACTCGCGGATGGGCGCAAGGTCCCCGGAGGCGCAGCAGCCGTCAAAGTCCACGCCCTGGCGCACCATCGCCGCCTTGAACTGCGCTCCAAAGGCACTGCCCAGCGCGTAGGTGGGGAAGTAGGCAAAGTCGCCGTCGGACCAGTGGGTGTCCTGGAGGGCTCCCTCGGTGTCGCTGGGCACCTCCACGCCCAGGTAGGAACGGTAGCGGTCTGCCCAGAGGCCGGGTACGTCCGCAGCCTTCGCCTCGCCCGAGAAGAGCAGCTGCTCAATCTCGTAGCGCACCAGGATGTGCAGGGGGTAGGTGAGCTCGTCGGCGTCACAGCGGATGAGGCCCGGCTCCGCGCAGTTCTCAGCCATGTAGAGCTGATGAGGCGTCATGCGGCCGAGCTGTCCGGGGAAGTGCTTGGCGAGAAGGCGCGCGAGCTGCTCGGAGAACGCCTCGCTCCTGCCCACGTAGTTCTCGAAGAAGCGCGACTGCGACTCGTGCATGCCGGAGCTGGTGCCGCCCTTGAGCGAGGTGAAGCGGTAGGCGGGGTCGACGTTCTGCTCGTACATGGCATGCCCGCCCTCGTGGAGCATGCTAAAGACGTTGGAGAGCACGTTGTCCGGGTACACGTGGCTCGCGATGGCCACGAAGCCCGTCGACGGGCCGCCCGTGTAGGGGTGCTCAGTCGAGCCGAGCCACAGGGCGTCGGTGTCCACGCCCTCGAGGCGCACCAGGTCGCGGGCAAGATCCCACTGGCGGCGCTCGTCGAAGGTGCCGTCGACCACGCGGTGGCTGGGCTTTCTCGGCGCGGCCATGCACTTGGCCAGAAGCGGGACCACGCAGGTCTTTACCTGCTTGAAGAATGGGTCGTAGAAGGCGCGGCTCGTGCCATGCTCGTACTGGTCGAGCCAGACGTCATAGGGGTCGGCGTCCGGGTTCATGGCGTGCGCCATGCTCACGCGGGCGGCTACGAGGCGATCGAGGTAGGGTTCGAAGCTGGCCCAGTCGTTCGCGGCCTTGGCGCGACGCCAGACGTCGTTGGCCTCGACGGCAAGACGGCAGAACGCCGCGCGCTCGTCTGCAGGCACGCCTACCAGAGAGTTGCGGTCGCGCTTCAAGATCTTGACCTGTGCCGCGCGTGTCTCGCCGATGATGCCGGCGTTAGACTCCAGTCGGTCGAGCAGAGGGCCAACCTCCGGCGCACAGAGCAGACGCGTTGCCTCCTCGTCGAGGACGGCGGATGCCTCCGCGCGCTCCTCCGTGGCCTTGGGAGGGTCGATGGAGGGGCCGAGGGTCGCTATCTCGTCCAATGCGTAGCGAAGGGCGAAGCGACGGCTCTCCAGCCGGTCGAGGTCTGCCATGTCCCGCTTGGGATTGGAGAGCGCCGCGTTGATCGCGGAGGGCGCGTTGTTTGCCATGATGCCTCCAGACCGCCCCAGTGGGGCGCAAAGAGCCGACTGCACGAACTTCGAGTGTATCCCATGGCTGTGGCCACCCCGTGCGCGTGCCGGTAGCCGTTGCGTGCGCGCCGCCGATTGCGACAGGCACCGCTCCTTCTGCGTCACGAGGCGTGCACGGTCCAAACTGTCGTGGGATGATGTGCACAGTCGCTCCCCGGTGCCGTATGCCTCGGGGGCGTATCTGACAGAGAGCCAACCGAGAGGGGAAGACATGCAAGCCGTCCTTGGCATTGACATCGGAGGAACCAGCATCAAGGCGGGGCTCTTCTCGCCCGAGGGCGACCTGCTCGAGGAGCGCAAGATTCCCACGCCCGCCCTTGTGGACGCAGAGGCGTTCGCCACGGTAACCGATGGCCTGACGCACCTTCTTGCCGCGCATGACAATACCCCCGAGGACGTCATTGCGTGTGGCCTGGACATTCCCGGCCCCGTGGCAGACGACGGTAAGGTTGGCTTCCTGCCCAACATCCAGCTCGATCCCGACGGCCTTGTCGCCGCGATTAACGCCGCATTCCCCAATGCCGCCATCGCCTTCGTGAACGACGCGAACGCGGCCGCGCTGGGCGAGCTCTGGGCCGGCGTGGCCCATGGCGTCTCGAGCTTTGTGCTTATCGCACTTGGCACGGGCGTGGGCGCCGGTGTCGTGGTAAACGGCCGCCTGGTGGCTGGTGCGTTTGGCGCTGGTGGCGAGATTGGCCACATCACCGTAAACCCCAACGAGACCGAGACCTGTGGGTGCGGTCGCCACGGCTGCCTCGAGCAGTACGCCTCGGCTAAGGGCATCGTGAGACTCTACCTCAATGAGTGCGAGCGCCGCGGTGTGACGCCCGTGCACGTCGAGCACGCTACCGACACGCTCTCGGTCTTCCGTGCCCTTGCCAAGGGCGACGAGTGCGCAAAGATTGCCGTGGATCAGATGTGCGAGTACCTGGCTCAGGCCATGTCGCAGGTCTCCTGCGTGGTGGATCCCGCCATGTACCTCATCGGCGGTGGCGTTGCGGGCTCGTTTGCGACCTTCGCGCCCGAGCTGCGTCGTCGCTTTCAGGCCCATGCGCTCCCTACCTGCAAGGACGTCGCCATCGAGGCGGCGTCGCTGGGCAACCAGGCAGCCATGTACGGCTGCGCGTCCGAGGCCCTCGAGCTCCGCAAGCGCTCCCAGGCTGGCGAGTAGAACAACAGTCATAGCTGCTATCCCATACGAGCCCGTGCAG
>CAJMLD010000088.1 GCA_905214175.1 uncultured bacterium | reverse complement strand
CGTAGTAGACCACGGACGAGCCTATGAAGAGGCCCGCCACCATGACGCTCATAGAGAGCCTGTTGGCAATGTGGGCAAAGTCATTGATGGGGTCCTCGGTCCCCGCCACGTCGAGGTTGAGGCGCAGCTGGCCACGGGTGAGCATCTTCATGGCAAGGTCGGCCTGCGAGGCCGCGCCGAGAAGCCCGTGCGCCGCGCGCGTACCCTCTCGCGCAAAGCCCTTGACCTCATGCTTGATGAGGTCCTCGGGCGTGGTATGGGCCTTGATGTGGGACGTGATGATCTCGATGATCGAGACACCGGGAAGAAACTCATCGACCACGCCCTCGAGCGTGACGAGGGAGCGTGCCAGCATGGTGACGGTGCCGGGAAGCTCGACGCCATTTTTTCTCGCCATCGAGATCAGCGAGTTCACGAAGGACCCAACGTCCAGGTCCGAGAGGTCTGCCTCGCCGTAGTCGGCAATGATCATGTCGAGGTCATCCAAGAGGTGCGCGTGGTCGACGGCAGAGGTGTCAGAGACCGAGAAGCGCAGCAGGCCGTCAGCAAGCCCGGCAGAATCCCTCAGCGCGACCGCCTTCACCATGTCTGACATGGCCTTGCGGTCGTGAGACGAGAGGCGCCCCATGATCCCCAGGTCAATGTAGACAATTTGCCCCCCGCGGATGATGAGATTGCCCGGATGGGGGTCGGCGTGGAAGAAGCCGTCATCGATCATCTGGCGCGTGTAGTTGTCGACGAGCTTGGTGCCAATCTCCTCGAGGTCATAGCCGCAGGCCACAAGCTTGGCGGTCTTGTCGATGGGGATGCCCTCGATATAGTCCATGACCACGACGTGCTTGGTGCAGAGCTTGGGATAGGGCTTGGGGCAGTCAACAAACTTGCAGTCCGCGTTGTTGCGCCGAAACTCCTCGAGGTTTCTGGCCTCAACCAGGAAGTCGGTCTCATCGCGGAAGGACTGCCACAGCTCGTCCACCACCGACTGCATGTCGAGGAACTGGCTGCCGGACATGAAGCGGTCCATGAAGCCCACAAGCGAGCGCATGATGGCGATGTCCTGCGCCATGGTCTCCTGGACGTGCGGCCGCTGCACCTTGATGGCCACCATTTCGCCCGTCACGAGACGCGCCTTGTGCACCTGGGCCACGGAGGCGGAGCCCAGCGGAACGTCGTCGATCGCGTCAAAGATGTCCTCGATGGGAACGTCGTACTCGTCGCGTAGCGCCTGGAGCACCGTGTCGCGGTCCATGGGCTCAACGTCGGAGCGAAGCTTGGTGAGCTCGTGACAGAAGCTCTCGGGCAGGATCTCCGAGCGCATGGAGAGAATCTGGCCGGCCTTTACAAAGGTGGGACCAAGCTCCTCGAGCATGTGCCGCAGACTCTTGGGCGTGAGGCCGTGGAAGATGTCATAGCGGCGCACAATCGCAAGGACCTCGCGCACGCGCTTGAGGCGAGACCGGCGTGACAACTCGTAGCCGTCCGACATCGCGCTGCGGCCGCCAAAAATCCCGATAGTCTGCGAGTCGTCCTCGAAGCCACCCGCGCTCACGCTCTTGTACCACGCGTCAAGGAGCTCGTCACTGGTGCGTGGCGAGCTCCCGTCTACGACATCACTGCTGTTGTTGCGAACCTCCGGCACAGGTTCTACTCCTTGGCGTCACCGTCATCGGCAGGGGCGTCCTCGACGGAGTCTGGCTCCACGACGTCGGCGTCGAGGTCGGAGGCCATGGAGGCAACCTTCTTGGCGAACTCGGCGCGCTCCTCGGGGGTCATTGCCGCCATCTTGGCGCGCAGCGCGACGTCAGACGTATCGCCGACGACCTCCTTGGCCTTGCGGGTGAGCTCCTCGTTGATGGCCTTGCCCTGGGCAACCGTGAGCTCGCCCTTCTTGACGAAGCCGTCAATGACCTCCTGGGACTTCTCGGCGGTGGTGGCGACAGCGCCCACGCTTGCCAGGAAGACCTTGCGGAAGCCGTCCGTGATGTCGAAATCTGCCATGATGTCTCCCTTCAGAAGCGGGACGAGTCTGTCCCGCGGCCGTGATGCTCTCTGTTCTACCCCACATCCATTGGCCAGAAGCGTTAAGAGCCCAAAATTCGGCGGGCGCCTGTCGACTTACCCCAAAAGTATGCGTCCCAGCTCACCCACGGTCTCGGCGACGGCAACCGCACCGGCATCCACAAGCTCCTTGACCTCGCAGGTGTGCGCATAGTGGACCCCAACGCAGGGGATGCCCACCTCAGTCGCCGCATCGACGTCGTAGAACCGGTCACCCACCATCACCGCGTCCTGGGGTCCCAGCCCCGTGCGCTCCATCACGCGACGGATGGTTTGCGGCTTGGTGTCCACGTCATCGTCAATCTTTCCCAGGTAGATGTCGAAGTGCGGGGCAAGGCCAGAGTCGCGCATGCCTCGCTCGAGCAGGCCGGAACGCTTCGAAGAAGCAACGCCAAGTACCTTGCCTGCGGCATGGAGGGAGTCGGCGAGCTCCACCGTCCCCGGGATGGCCGGGAACGCCTCGGGCCCAAGCGTCCGGTAGATGGCGCGGTACTCCTCGGTAATCTGGGCCGCCTCCTCCTTCGAGAAGCCGTAGACCAGCGTGAACGCCATGGGAAAGGGCGGGCCAACGATGCGCCGAAGGTCCCCGATCTCGTCATCCGAGAGGCCATGGTCATGCAGAACCGTCCGGGCAGTGGAGGTGATGCCTCTCACGGTATCCGAGAGCGTGCCGTCAAAGTCGAAGACCACAAGCTTGCGGCCGCTTACGTCCATCCCCCGGGAAAACCGAATCGCCGCATTCTCAGATGCCATCGATGCCCCCTGCCTTGGTCCTACCTGTCACGTGCGGGTTTCCATGCGTCTACGGTACCCGAAGTAACGGGCCACACGCGTTAGAATTTGCTCGTGGAGCTTCCACGGCTCCCACCCGTATCAAGACCGCAACGAAGGAGCGACATGCGCGCAGAGCCGTTCGTGTGCTACAGGCCTCAGCCCGATAAGGCCCAGGACTTCGCGTCACTGCCCTATGACGTATTCACGAGGGAGGAAGCGCGCGAGGCTGTGGCCAAGCGGCCGCACTCGTTTCTCGCCATCGACCGACCCGAGACTGCCTTCGAGCCCTCCCACGACATGCATGCCGCCGACGTCTACGAGAAGGCCGCGAGCCTCCTTGCCGACCGCGTTGCCGACGGCACCCTCGTGCGCGACAGCGACCCCTGCTACTACCTGTACCGCCTGAGCGGCAACGGCCACGAGCAGACGGGCATCGTGGCGGCCTTCTCGGTGGACGACTACGAGTCGGGCACCATTCGCCGGCACGAGTTCACACGACCAGTCGACGAGAAGGACCGCGCAGACCACATTGCCACCACCGGCTGCCAGACCGGCCCTGTGCTTCTCGCCTATCGCGACGACCCCACGCTCTCGACCATCGTCGCCGCCGCCGCAACGGCAACCCCACTCTACGACTTCACCGACGCCGAGGGACTGCGCGAGACCGTATGGCGCGTCAACAGGCCCGCCGCCGTCGACGCCCTGCGCACGATGCTCGCACGCATTCCGCGCGCCTACATTGCCGACGGTCACCACCGCGCTGCCGCCGCGGCCCGCGTGCGGAATGCGCTGCGCGAGGCGCACGGAGACACGATGGGCGCCCCCGGCACCGAGCCCTGCGACTACCTTCTGGCGGTGCTCTTTCCCGAGAGCCAGCTCATGACCCTCCCCTATGACCGTGTGGTGGCAGACACCGCAGGGCTTACCGCCAAAGAGCTCCTCGCGCGCCTCGCCGAGCAGGGCTTTGCCGTTGGCGAGCCGAGCGAGGGCCCCATCCGCCCGACGGATGCCCTTCACTACGGGCTCTTCCTTGGCGGCTCATGGCGCGAGCTTGTCTGGCAGGGCGACGTTCCCCAGACGGCCGTGGGCAAGCTTGACGTATCGGTCCTCCAGGACCAGGCGCTTGGGCCAATCCTGGGCATCACCGACCCCGGCCGCGACGCCCGCATCCGCTTTGTGGGCGGACAGCCTGACGCCGGTACCCTCGAGCCGCTCGCGGGCGAGAACGGCCTTGCCTTTGCGCTGAGGGCGACTCCGGTAGCAGACATGATGGCCGTGGCGGACGAGGAGGGCATCATGCCTCCCAAGTCCACCTGGTTCGAGCCCAAGCTAAGAAGCGGCCTCTTCATTCGGCCCATCCTCGGGAGCACCGCAAGGATCGGTGCATAGGCGAGAGCCCATGCGCCCCAGGGGCCATTGCGGTCTCTGGGGTGCCTTTTTCACGCCATGGGTATAAGGTGGTCTCAGGGACGCAATTGGATCCATCGGTTTGCATGCGATGAGGAGGTGCCGCATGGAGGAGACGGACGACGAGCGCTGGCCACACTGGGCTCACGACTTCACGCAGGCGCTGTCGCGTGCCTTTGGACGCCAGGTCGACCATGCGGGCCTGGTAGACACGGGTGACCTTGCTACCCAGGACGAGCATGCGACGCCCAGGCTGGGCGCGCACTTTGCCGCAACCGTCGATGCGTCACGTCCGCGGGTCACAACCACACTCGACATAGACGTGCTCTCCCAGCGGCTCATGACATCGGACGACCCCCTCTCGGACCTTGGCCTTGTTGTGGCGGACATCCGCTCGCGTCAGCAGAATGGCCAGGACGCCGATGGCGGCCAGATCATTGTGCCTTCCTCTTCCGAGGGTACGCTCCCGCCGTCTAATCTCGAGGTGTTTCTCGCCGACTCCCTGGATGACGCCGGTCTCTCGGCCCCCGACGTGGCCATGCCCTCGGTGGGTGTGGTTCGCCCGCACACTTCGCATCTCTTCTACCTTCGTGTCAACGACCCCGAGCTGAGCTACGCGGCCAAGCTCAAGGCGCTTCGCATCGAGGCCGCTCTCAACGCGGCGCTCCTCGCGTCGACGTTCTTCGAGGACGCGGACGACGTCCCCACAGACGAACTGACAAGGTTCAGACAGCGCGTTGCCGCATCCGTCACCTCGCAGATTCCCACCATCGCAGACGGCCTCCCCACTCGCGAGGAGGAGCGCCCCGATGGTGAGTGGGCGGTGCGCAAGGGCATCTCGACGGGCATCGAGCACTTCCAGGTACCCTACCGCCTCCAGGCGAGCTTCCGCACAAACGTAGCCGACGGTAACGTGGCAATCGTGGTCGACCTCACGCCGCCCTCCGTCATGCCATCCCGCGTGTGGGTCGACGGCATGGGAATCGTCCCGGCAACGCCCGAGATGCGCCGTCGTGCCGCCACCGACTACAACCTCCGCGTTGGCATCTTGCTGGCAGCCTGCGCGTTTCGCTGCAGTACGCTTATTCAGCACGTGTGGGTCGCGGGCACTATCGACACGCCGCAGTCGCATGACTGCTACTACTCCGTGTGCTTCGACCGCGAGGACTTCTCGAAGATCCCGCTCACGGGAACCTTTGATCCCGTGGCAACGTATAGAGGCTTTGGCGCCACGCTCGACGAGAAGGACGACCAGCTCTCACCCGTAAGGCAGGGCTTCTCGCTTGAAGGCGAGCAATTCTGCCCTGCTCGGCGCTACGAAACCGTTGAGCTCTCGGCGCGCGTACTCCCCGATCCCTTTGCGAAGGCGCTTGGAGCCAGCCACGTGAGCCAGCTCGGCATCGTCGAGGAGAGCAAGCGAATTGAGGTCGCGTCGCAGATCGCGCGGCGGCTCACCTCTTCCACCGAGGAGAACGTCCGCGCCATCATTGAGCTCGCGAGCAAGGACGAGGACGCAACCGTGAGGGAGGCGGCCCGTCGGTGCGCCGGCAAGCTCATAGACGGTACGCTCCCGGAGGATGACCCCCAGGCCGTCCAGGACGAGTTCGTGAACGGAGGCGAGCTCTTCTCGGCCGTCGAGAAGGCCAAGGAGCTTCTTGCCGAGAAGAACACGGCAGATGCGCTCTCCATCGTCCTCGGAGCCCTCGTGCCCCTGGAAGAAGCCCACACCTACGAGGACACGCCCACCGTCGAGTGGCGCGCGTTTGGCAGCTACGTCGACCGCGTGCTCTACAACCGCCTCTTGTGGGACGGCTCTCGCGAGACGCGCCTTGCACCCGACGCCTACCTCGAGGCCCAGCTTGTGGTATCGGTGGCGGCGCTCGCCGAAAGACGTCTTCCCCAGGCTATCGAGCATGCACGTCGCGCCGTGGAGCTTGCTCCCCTGAGCATTCACGCGCGGCTTCAGCTTGCGCAGTGCCTGGAGGCGGAAGGCCGTAGCGATGAAGCGATGACCGAGGTTGGGCACCTCCTCGAGCTTGCCCACGACCCCGAGGGTGTGGGCCTCGGCTACTTTCGCATGGCAAGCTACGAGTGGAACCGCCAGGACGTGAGGGCCGCACGAGCCTGCTACCAGCGTGCGCTCTCGTTCATGCCTGGCATTGCCGGCCAGATGGCCTCGGAGCTCTCTGCCGTCGTCTTGCAGCTGCAGGGCACAGCAACCTCGAGCGAGCCACTCACCGAGGAGCAGGTGCGTGCAGCCCTTGCGGCACGTGACATCGCGATAGCGCCCACCGAGAAGGTCACCGAGGTCTTCGTCGAGGGAATGCGTGCCTCGCTTGACGCGGAGATATTACACGGCGTGGGGGA
>CAJMLD010000087.1 GCA_905214175.1 uncultured bacterium | reverse complement strand
CTTCAGGTTTGACACATAGTCAAGATAGTGCACGCTGTTGTCGTGCGTGAGTAGCTCCAGGGCGTCGATCACGTCGTCGTCGACGCCGGCCGCGCGCAGGTCGTCGAGGGTGGTCGGCGTATCTTCCACGACGTCGTGCAGCCATGCCGTTGCCTTTGCCTTGTCGCCGCTTACCTGTGCGGCCACGTGCGCGGGATGTTCGATGTAGGGTGCGCCGGCTTTGTCGGTTTGCCCCGCGTGCGCCTTGCGTGCGATTGCCTGCGCAATAGTTTCCTGCGGTCCCATGCGCTTCCTCCCTTTTGGCAGCTCTAGCGCGATTCTATCGAAGGCGGGATGAGATGCAAAGCTAAGGAATGGGAGAGAAGCGTGTTTTCCCGCGATGCGACGAGCCATGCTCGAACGCCTTGATGCCGCCATCGCGGGCCTTCTGCCTGATATTGGCGGAGGCGGAACTGTCTGACAGAACATGCTTGACCCTCACGTAACGTCATAGCTTAGAGTGTGGCCAAGACGAGCGAGGGGAGGGTCCGTGAGAACCGTGCATGAAGTCAGCGAGCTTGCACACGTGAGCGTGCGAACTCTGCATCACTACGACAAGATAGGCCTGCTCAAGCCGAGCGCCCGCAGCGAGGCGGGATACAGGCTCTACAGTGACAAAGACCTGGCGCGACTGCAGCAGATCATGCTCTTTCGGGAGCTGGAGTTCTCGCTCGCCGACATAGGGGCAATTCTCGACAGCCCCGGCTTCGACCGGAACAAAGCGCTCGACCAACAGATCGAGCTTCTGGAGCTTCGTCGGGAGCACATCGGCAGCCTGATAGGCATGGCAAAGGCCATGAGGGACGGAGAGGGAAGCATCTTGGAATTCGAGCCGTTCGACACGAGCAAGCTGGACGAATACGCCGAGCAGGCGAAGGCGTCGTGGGGAAAGACCCCGCAATGGAAGGAATATGAGGACAAGTGGGCCGGAAGACCAAAGGAGGAGCAGGTCGCGATGGGCAAGAGCCTGATGGAGCTCTTCGTGCCGTTTGGACGGATGTCCGCCGAAGGGGCCGACCCCTCGTGCGAGGAGGCGCTGGCTCAGGTTGCAAAGATCCAAGCATTCATCACCGAGAACTACTACGACTGCACCAACGAGATCCTGGCGGGGCTTGGCCAGGCATACGGCAGTGGTGGCGACTTCACACGCAACATCAACGCGGCGGCCGGTCCTGGTGCCGCCGAGTTTGCCGCTGCCGCGGTGGGAGCGTACTGCGAACGAGCGTAGGTTGCGAGAGGTCCGCTCAGCAACGTCTAGCTGGCGGCGAGCAGGCGGATGTCCTTCTCGACGTCCGCCATGGTGGTGCGTTGCAGCTGGCTCTCCAATGCCTGCTGGGCGGCCTCAAGCCTGCCGTCCAGCGCTGCGTGGATATTGCCGCCCACGGGGCACTGCGGGCAGGGGCTCTCGTGAAAGTGGAAGAGCGAGTCCGCGTCGCTCTGGTCCACGGCGCGCCAAAGGTCGAGGAGGGTGATCTGCTCCAGCGGGCGCGCCAGCGTGATGCCGGACTTTCCCTTGCTGGAGTTGATGATGCCCGCCTGCTTGAGCATGCCCATGATCGTGCGCACCATCACGGGGCTCGTGCCGATGCTGCCAGCCAGGAACGTGCTGGTGACGGGCCTGGTGCCGCCAAAGTAGTCTATGGCGCACACCATGTGCGCCGCCATCGTGAGCTTGCTGGTTATCTGCATGCGTTCACCTATTCCGTAACTACTGCCTTGCCAGGGGCCTTCTTCCTGCCCCTTGCGTGAGGGTACTACTTCGTGGCGAGCGCCGCCCTCGCACGTGCCGCGCCGCTATGCTCGCAGGCGCACAGCTGGTCTTCCGGCAGGTCGCAGGCGTGGCGCTGGCGCGAGACCAGCTGCTCGACGAACGCCGTCGCGGGGCGCGCCAGAATCTCCTCGGGCGTGGCGTATTGCTGCACCCTGCCCTCGCCGAGCACGAGCACGTGCGTCCCCAGCCGCAGCGCCTCGCCGATGTCGTGGGTCACGAACATCACGGTGATGCCAGTCTCTCGGTGGATGCGGGCAATCTCGGTCTGTAGCTGCCCGCGGGTAATCTCGTCCACGGCACCGAATGGCTCGTCCATCAGGAGGATATCGGGCGACGCGGCCAGGGCCCGTGCGATGCCCACGCGCTGCTGCTGTCCGCCCGAGAGCTCGGACGGGTAGCGCTCCAGGAGGTCTTTGGAGAGCCCCACGATGTCCATCCACTTGTGCACGGCCTTGCGCGTGCGCTCGTGGTCGCGCTTGTTGAGCAGGTTGGGCACGTAGGAGATGTTGTCCTCTACCGTCATGTGGGGAAAGAGGACGCTGCCCTGAATAGCGTAGCCGATGTTGCGGCGCAGCTGTATGGGGTCCGTCTCGCGGACGTCGCGGCCGTCCACCAGCACGGTGCCGGACGTGGGCTCGAGCAGGCGGTTCACCATCTTGAGCGCTGTGGTCTTGCCGCTGCCCGAGGAGCCGATTATGGTGACGAACTCGCCTCTGGGGACCTCCAGGCTCAGGTGGCTGAGCACGGCCTTCTGGCCATAGGACTTGCTGACGTCGCGGTATTCGATTGCGATGTCTTTGGTTGTCGTGGTGCTCATCAGATCAGTCCCTTCGAGCTCAGGAACTCCTCGGCCACGGCCTTGGGGTCCTTGCCTTCCTCTTCCACCTCGTAGTTCATGCGGGCCATATCCTCTTCGGAGATGGTGCCCTGGAGCTTCTCGAGCTCCGTGCGCAGTTCGGGGTGCTCATCCAGCGTCTGGTTGCGCACGACGTTGCCACACTGATAGGAGGGGAAGAAGCCCTTGTCGTCGGTGAGCACCTTGGCGTCCGCAGTGCTCAGCTTGCCGTCTGTGGTGTAGATGATGATGGCATCCACGTTGCCCTGGGCAAGGGCGTCATACTTCAAGCCCGCGTCCATCTCGGTCGTCTTTCCGAAGCTCATGCCGTACGTGCTGCACAGGGAGTCGTAGCCGTCCTCGCGCTCGAAGAAGTCCGGCTCGGCTCCAAGGTTGAGCTGGTCGGCGACCTTGGCCAGGTCGGAGTAGGACTGGAGGTTGTACTTCTGGGCAACGTCGCTTCGGACGGCGATGCCGAACGTGTTGCCAAAGCCGTACATCCCCACCCAGCTCATGTCCAGCTTCTTGTTGTAGTCCGCCTGCAGCTGGTCGAACTCGTCCTCGGTGTAGGTTCCCTTGTTCTTGAGGACCGCGGCCCATCCAGTGCCTGTGTACTCTGGGTACAGGTCGAACTGCCCGGACTCCATGCCGGCCTCGAGGTTGGAGGTGCCGCCCGCGACGCCCTCGGTGAGGTCCACCTTGAGGTTGGTGTCGTGTTCGATGAGCGTCTTGAGGGTCTCGCCCATGATGTACTGCTCGGTCATGGGCTTGGTCGCGACGTTGATGGTGTCGCTCGGGCCGGCAAGCATGCCTGGCACCGTGGTACCCAGCGCCGCGGCCGCACAGACGACGACGGCGCCGATGGCCAGCCTGCGGTTGGTGCGCTTTGCCCTCTGGCCGCGCATCTGCATGCGCTTCTCGACGAAGCCGAGAATTGCGTCCACCACCAGGGCAAGCACGGCGATGAGGAGGCTGCCCACGATGGTCATGGCGGTGTTGTTGGTGGTGATGCCGCGATAGATGGCCACACCCAGGCCGCCTGCGCCGATGTAGGACGCGATGCCGCCGAGTGCGATGGTCATGGTGACCATGTTGCGGATGCCGCTCATGATGACAGGCAGGGCCAGCGGCAGCTGCACGCGCACGAGCGTCTGCATGCGCGTGCCGCCCATGCCCTCGGCGGCCTCCATGACGGAGGGGTCCACGTTGGTCATACCCGTGTAGGTGGAACGCACCATGGGCAGCAGCGCATAGACGGTAAGCGCGATGATGGCGGTTGCGTCGCCCACACCGCTGAAGGGGATGAGAAAGCCCAGCATGCTGATGGACGGGATGGTGTACAGGAAGTTCACGACGGCCAACGTGGGCTTGGCCGCCTTCCGGTACTCGCTGATGAGGATGCCGGCGATGCCGCCAAACACGATGGCGATAAGGACGGCAACCAGGCATATCTCCATGTGTTCAAGGAGCAGGCCCCAGAAGAAGTCCCAGCGTTGGACGAGAAGGTCCCAAGACTGTGCAAGCATCTATCCCCTTTTCTCTATGGCCTGGACGGGGCAGTTCTCGTAGCACAGCCCGCAGTGCAGGCAGTGCTCCTGGGCTATGCGGAAGGGCTTGCCAGGCGTGATGCACTGCTGCGGGCAATTGCGCGCGCACTTGCCGCAACCGATGCAGGCGTCGGTTATCTGGAAGCCCTGCACGTGCGTGGGGGCGCCGCCCAGCGAGAAGGTCTGGCGATAGATGGGGGAGACGCCCAGGTCGAATATCTCGACGCAACCGCTGTCAATCACGAAGGGGTCCAGCACGTAGCGCGACTGGCCGGGGTACACGTCGTTCATCGATAGGTTCTGCTCGAAGATGCGGTCTATCCAGACGTGGGGGTCGTTGGTGATGAAGCGCACCTCGCCGGCAAGGCGCACCATCTTGAAGTCGCGCGTCATGCCCACGATGGCCACGTGGGGATCGTGCAGCAGCTGCGCGTGGAAGTCCTTTCCGCGCGAGGTGCAGAAGTACAGCGCGCCCTCGTCCACGAGCATCACGTCGATGATGCGGATCTGCGGGTGGCCGTCTGCGTCCACCGTGGCAAACGACACGTCCTTTATCTCGCGAAGCGTCTGCAGACAGTCCTGTGCGTTCATATAGGCTCCTCTCCCGTTGGCTTACATGTAATATATGTTGTGACACGTAACGTGTCAAGAAAAACTTGACAAGTTTGCTACTATTGCCCCAGCAAACACGAACGTCCCATGCGAGCGGTCTCGCCCGCGAGGGAGGAAGGGACACCACATGGTGGAGAAGGACATGACGCAGGACGAGCGCAGGGTCTGGCTCATCCGTGCGCTCGAGGAGGAAAGAAGGGCCTGGGGTGGCGACACCCCCGACATGCCAGACGACGCGGAGGGCCAGCGCCTGCTGCTGAGGGCTCTCATGAACGTGCGGCCGCCCGAGCCGGCCGAGCCCGAGCTGCTGCGCGTGCAGGACGCGTACCTGCAGGAGCGCCTGGCCGAGCACGGGGGTGCCGTGGGCGAGAAGGACATGTCCTTCTCGCCCGAGGGCATCGCCGTGTGGCGCGGCGACATAACCCGGCTTACGGCGGACGGCATCGTCAACGCGGCCAACAGCCAGATGCTTGGCTGCTTTGTGCCCAACCACCGCTGCATCGACAACGCCATCCAGACGTACGCGGGCATCCAGATGCGGCTGGAGTGCGCGCGCCAGATGAATGCGCAGGGACACGAGGAGCCCACGGGTCGGGCAAAGATAACGCCCGGCTACAACCTGCCGGCCGCGTACGTGCTGCACACGGTGGGCCCCATCGTGGGCGGCGCCATGCCCTCGCGGCGTGACCGTGCGCTGCTGGAGAGCTGCTACACGTCCTGCCTGGAGCTGGCGCACGAGCGGGGATTGGCCAGCCTGGCGTTCTGCTGCATATCGACGGGGGAGTTCGGCTACCCCAATCGCGAGGCCGCGCAGGTGGCCGTGGTCACGGTGCGCGACTGGAAGAATAAGACCAACAGCAAGATGAAGGTGATCTTTGATGTTTTCAAGCCAGTGGATTACGACATCTACCGGGAGCTTCTCGGAGTGCGTGGATAGGGTTGCAGACGCGATCCGCGATGCCGACGCCATCTTGGTGGGCGCGGGTGCGGGCCTTTCGACCGCAGCGGGCTTCGCGTACGCGGGAAAGCGCTTTGACGACAACTTTGCGGACTTCCGCGACGCATATGGCATAACGGACATGTACTCCGGCGGGTTCTATCCCTTTCCGGACGAGGAGTCGCTCTGGGCATGGTGGAGCCGCTCGATCCTGCTCAACCGCTACGACTGCCCCGTGGGCCAGCCGTACCTTGACCTGCTCAACATGCTGCGCGGACGCGAGTACTTTGTGCTGACCACCAACGTGGACCACCAGTTCCAGCGCGCGGGCATCGACCACGACCGGTTGTTCTATACGCAGGGCGACTACGGCTTGCTGCAGTGCTCCAGGCCCTGCCACCAGGCCACCTACGACAACGAGGAGCTGGTGCGTCAGATGGCGGAGCGGCAGAGCGACTTGCGCGTTCCCAGCGAACTGGTTCCGCACTGCCCGCGTTGCGGTGCGCCCATGTCCCTCAACCTGCGCTGCGACGACACGTTTGTGGAGGACGAGGGCTGGCATGCGGCGGCCAAGCGCTACGACGACTTCCTGCGCGAGCATCGACGCGATCGCATCGTGCTTCTGGAGGTTGGCGTGGGCGGCAACACGCCGGGCATCATCAAGTACCCGTTCTGGCGCATGGCTGCCCAGAACCGCCACGCCACCTACGTGCAGCTCAACAAGGGAGAGGTGCTCGCCCCCTCGCAGCTGGAGCGGCAGAGCGTCATCCTGGACTGCGACGCCGCAGAGGCCCTTGGCGCCGTGCGCGAGCGGCTGGACTAGGGTCTCCAGGTCATTTCTTGTTGCGCTGCCTGGTAGTGGAATGT
>CAJMLD010000086.1 GCA_905214175.1 uncultured bacterium | reverse complement strand
GTGAAGGTGCACGTACGCAGGGTCATATGGGTCGAGACCGGCGTCGATGGCCACCAGCGTGGTGACCGTGCCGCCCGTGACCACGAGCGTCTTGGGGTCACCAAGGCGACCCCCTGCCTCTTTAAGCGCCTGCGAGAAGGTCTGTGCGGCGTACTCGTGGGCTTGGGCCAGGTCCTCTGCGGAAGGCGGATCCTCGCGAGAGAGGAAGCGCTCCGTGAGGCGCCTGCAGCCAACCTGGACCGAGGTAACCCACCCCAGGTCAAGGGTGCCGCCAGCAAGCTCACCCACGGCAAGCTCGGTGGAGCCACCACCGTTGTCGGCAACCAGGATGCGGCGACCGTCAAAGTCCTGGGCCACGCCCAGGAAGGTGAGGGCGCCTTCGATCTGACCGGGGATGATGAGAGGGTCAAGCCCCAGCGAAGCAAGCGCCGCACCCAGCTCGGGCGCGTTCGAGGCGTCGCGCGCGGCGCTCGTGAGGGTGCAGCACACGGCCTCTGCGCCGGACTCGCGCGCGGTCTTGACATAGGCCTTCGCGCAGCCAAAGACGCGCTCCATGGCATCCTGCGCAAGTCTGCCAGTCCTGTCAACGTCCTGGCCCAGGTTGCAGATGTTCGACTGCTTACCCAGTCGCACGACGCGGGAACCCTCGACGTCTGCCACCGCAAGGCGGCAGGTGACCGTACCAATGTCGATGACCGCGACCCTACGCATTAGTTACCGCTTCCCGAGGTGTCCGTGTGGTACTGGAAGATGACGTCGGCAACGTTCACGTACCAGGGAACATCCGCCGAGACAACCGTGCCCGTGCCCATGGGGGTGGCATCGGTTCCGGTATCCGAGAGGCCCTCGACAACCACGCCCGTCTCGCCCTCCCCAACGTAGCCGCGCTCACGCGCAAGGTCCTGAACGCCCTCGGGCGTCATGAGGGCGTCGACCTCGCTGGTGAGCTGATCGTTGCTCTGGGCAGTGGCGTCGTAGGTGGCCTGAAGGTCAAGCCCCGAACGCCACGCCGCGTACAGATTGCAGGCGGGTCCGTAGAGCATGACTGCCGTGGCAACGATAACGGCGACGATGATGACAGGAAGGCGATGCGCTCCCGCAAACTCCTCGGCGCGCGAGACCGTCGCGGAGGCTGCGGACGTGGCACCCGAGGCAACGTCCGCCGCCCTGGAAGCTACATCGGCAACGGCGCTTGGCGTGGGCTCGGCAGTGCGCTGCGCGCGGCGCTCGGAGCGCGGACGCGTGCGGGTGGCGCTTGCGACGCCCACGGACCGCGTAGCATGTGCGCGGCCAGCAGAGACACCGCGAGAGGAGCGACTGCGGACCCCAGAGGCCTGCGTGCGGGCCGAGCGCGGCCGCGTGGCAGTACCCGTGCCCACGTGGCGGCCAGTGGGGCCGTCCTCCTCCACACGGACGCCCTCCATCACCGAGGAAAACGGTGAACGATGGGTCCTACCTGCGGAATAGGTATAGACAGCCGGTCTGGGAGACACGTCTACGGAACCTCTCAGCGCAATTTCTGTGCCCGAATATCTGCTCATGCCGTTGCTTCGTTTCTAGTGTGGTTTGGCGTGACAGCGCGGACGCGCCGTGTGGGTCTCAGTGTATACCAGGAAGGCGCTCGGACAGGGTCAAGATCTCTTCTCCTCTTGCTTCGCACGGTCCCAAAGACCGTTGAGCTCCTCGGTGGAAAGGTCTTCCAAGGCGATGCCTCCCTCGCGGGCCAGCTCCTCCATGCGCGACCAGCGGCGGCGGAACTTCTCGTTGCTCTGCGCCAGCGCGGCCTCGGCGTCGATGCCCTCCATACGCGCAACGTTGACCAGCGAGAAGAGCAGGTCGCCAAACTCCAGCGCACGATTCTGCGAGCCCTTTTGCTCGCTTTCGAACTCGTTGCGCTCCTCGCGCACCTTCTCCCACACGCCCGATACGTCATCCCAGTCGAAGCCCGCCCTGGCCGCGCGGGAGCTGATCTTCTGGCACTGCATGAGTGCTGGCATCGAGCGCGGCACCGAGTCGAGAAGCCCTCCCTCGGCCTTCGCGGCCCGTCCGCCCGTCGCCTCGCGCTCACGGCGCTTCACGTTGTCCCAGATGCGAGCCACGTCTTCGGGGGTTTCGGCGTCCGCGCCGCCAAACACGTGCGGATGGCGGCGCACGAGCTTCTCGTCTATGGCGCGGCATACGTCGTCGATGGTGAAGGCACCCTTCTCCGCAGCCACCTCAGAGTTAAGGACCACCTGGTAGAGCACGTCACCAAGCTCTTCGGCCATGTGGGGGTTGTCGCCTGTGCGCAGGGCCTCGGCCGCCTCGTAGGCCTCCTCGACCATATAGCGCGCAAGAGATTCGTGCGTCTGCTCGCGGTCCCAGGGGCAGCCGTCTTCCAAACGCAGGCGCCAGACCGTGCGGACGAGACGATCGAACTCCGGGTGCGCTGCGGGAGCCCCCGGGCGCGAGAGGCTCTCGGCGTCAACGGCGTCAAGGCCCCTCTCGGCCCCCTCGGTGGCCTGCTCTCGTATGGGCTCGGGCTCTGTCGCCGGACGGGTCACGCCAACGACGGCCTCGTTTGCCCGCATTGCCGAAGCAAGCGCCTCGGCGACGTACGACGCGCCCGATGAGCTGGGGTGCAGCCTGCCATCGGCAAACAGGAGCGGGTTTCTGGGCAGGACCGTCGCCCCGTCGATCACCGTCACTTTCGCACGCCCCTTGCAGGCACGCTCGATTGCGCGACGCACCCACGAGAGCGGCTTGCCGCTGGGGATGTCCGCAAGCGACTGTGGGTCGTCTTCCTCCGTACGCCAGAGCGGCGTGAGCACGTATATGGGCGTATGCGGGAAGAGCCGGCACAGCCGGTCCAGGTAGGCAGCGGCGTCACGGCGAATCTTCTTGCCCGAGCCCTTGCGCTTCCAGTCGTTGGTGCCATAGGCAACGGTGATTGCCGCGGGCGGCTCGCTGCGTAGGGCCTTGATGCCCGAGAGCGTCTGCGGATCAAAGACGTAGCCGCAAACTGCCTGGTTCACAAGGTCAAGGCCAAGGGACGCCGAGAGGAGCGCGGGGTACGAGAGCGACGGGCACCCCACAACAAAGCCCTGGGTAATGGAGTCACCCAAGGCGAGAAGATAGGCACGTCGGGGTGTCGGCGCAAGCGTGCCGTTGGAGGCGAGATTCCCAACAGCCACAGACATGATGAGCGGCAGGTAGACGCGCGCTTCCACGGGCGCGTGTCCGGGATTGTCGAAGCTCACGGAGATGCGCCCATCACGAACCGCCACGGTATGGGCCTGGCCGCTCCCCACGACCACGTCAATGCCGTCAATGAGCCCGTCCTCCGCCTGGCCAAGGCTCCCAAGATGACCCATGACCTCGTCGTACATCGGCTTTGTGCGGTCAAGAGGCTGGGTCACGCGACAGTCGAATGAGACCTCGTCGCCCGTGGTCACGAGTGCCAGGCAGATGCCGGAGGTTGCACGGGCCCTGTGGCCGCGATCGATGGCATCGAAGTAGCGGAGCTGCTTTTCCGAGAAGCGGTACGGCTGCACAAGGCCGCCGCCCGCATCCTCGACAACAAGGGCACCGCGCAGGTAGTCCATGATGTCACCGGCGAGAAACTCCTCGGCAGGCAGGCCATCGCCGGTGGCGGCAAGCGCACCCGTCCGCGACCCCATGTGCGCCGCCGCAAGCGCCGTGCGCGCCAACTTACCAGACCTGATGAGCCTTGCCCTGTCATCCCTGCTCAAAGCCATGAGGTCGTCCCCTCTCGTCACGTTGTGGCTGCCGCCAGTCCCTACTCGTCGTCCGTCTCGTCGCCGCCGCCAATCTCCTCCAGCACGCCAAGCGCGGCGGGCATGACCTCCTCCTGCTTTGCGCGGAAGGGGTACGCCAACTTGTGCGTCTTGGGATAGACCAGCGCGCCGCGCTCCTTGAGCTTGAGAGCCGTCTTTCTCGGCACGTCGATTCCCTGGTAGATGAGGCGTCCATTGGTGAGTGAGACCACCGTGCACCCCAGGCGCTGCGCACGGATGCGAATGCGCGCCCGGTCAAGGAGGTTGCGGCCGGCAAGCGGCAGCGCCCCGTGGCTCTCCTCAAGGTCGCGCTGGAGCGCGTCCACGTCGGAGAGCTCCGTGGCTGCGGCAAGCCTGCGGTACGCAAGCACGCGCTGGTCCACCTCGGGCATGTACTCCTCGGCCAGGTAGAAGTCGGCAGAGAGGTTGATGGTGACCTCGGGCACCTCAACCTCGGCAGTCTCGCCGCGCGCCTCGGCAACGGCCTCGCCCAGCATCTGCGTGAAGAGGTCAAAGCCCACGCTGGAGAGGTTGCCGTGCTGCTCGGCGCCCATGAGCGAGCCCGCGCCGCGAATCTCGAGGTCGCGCATAGCAATGCGCATGCCGCTACCCAGGTCTTGGTACTCGTTGATGGCGGTGAGACGATCGGTGGCCTCGGGCGTGAGCGGCTGCGACGCCGGGAACATGAAGTAGGCGTACGCCTGCGTGCGGCCGCGCCCCACGCGACCCTTGAGCTGGTAGAGCTGGGCCAGGCCAAGGCGCTGGGAGTCCTCGATTATGAGCGTGTTGGTGCGGGGGTTGTCGATGCCGCTCTCGATGATGGTCGTTGCCACCAGCACGTCAATCTCGTGCTCCTGGAAGCGCAGCATCACGTCCTCTACCTCTCGGGCGCTCATCTTGCCGTGCGCCACGCCCACGCGCGCCTCGGGCGCCGCCTCCATCACGCGCGCAACGGCGTCGTCGATGGTGGTCACGCGGTTGCTCACGTAGTAGACCTGCCCCTTGCGCTCAAGCTCGTTGCGGATGGCAGCCGAGACCAGGTCTGGGTCCCACTCCCCCACGTGCACCCTCACGGGCAGACGTCCCGGCGGCGGCGTCATGATAAGGCTCATGTCGCGCACGCCACTCATGGCCATCTGCATGGTGCGCGGGATGGGCGTTGCCGAGAGCGTGAGCACGTCGACCTGCTCGCGCATGTTCTTGAGCTGCTCCTTGTGCTGCACGCCAAAGCGCTGCTCCTCGTCGATGATAACGAGCCCCAGGTCGTGGGGGTTGACGTCTGCCGAGAGGAGCCGGTGCGTGCCAATGAGCACGTTCACCGTGCCTGCGGCAAAGCCCTCAAGCGCTTGCCGCTGCTGGGCGGGTGTCACAAAGCGCGAGAGCACGCGGACGTCCAGGTCAAAGGGCGAGAAGCGCGAGAAGAACGTCTCGAAGTGCTGCTCGGCGAGGATCGTCGTGGGGCAAAGGACCATGACCTGCTTGCCGTCCTGGCAGCACTTGAACGCCGCACGCAGGGCGACCTCGGTCTTGCCAAAGCCCACGTCACCGCAGAGCAGCCGGTCCATGGGCTTTCTCGCCTCCATGTCGGCCTTGATGTCGGCCACGGCCGAGGCCTGGTCGGGCGTGAGCTCGTAGGGGAAGCTCGACTCCATGTCCAGCTGGGCGGGGGTGTCGGGTGAGAAGGCATAGCCCGTCACCGAGGCGCGGCGCGTATAGAGGTCAACCAGGTCAAACGCCAGCTTCTTGGCGGAACGCCGTGCCTTGCCCGTGGCGCGCGACCAGTCCGCCGTGTTGAGGCGCGTGAGGCGTGGGGAGGAGCCATCGGGGCCCACGTAGCGCGTGATGCGGTCGACCTGCTCGAGCGGCACGTAGAGCTTGTCGCCGCCAGCGTACTCCAGCAGGAAGTAGTCGCGCATGCGCCCGGCGACCTCCTGGCGCACAATCTGCGAGAAGAGCGCGATGCCGTGCGTGGCGTGGACCACGTAGTCACCGGGCTTGAACGGGAAGGTCACGCTCGTGGGGTCCACGCGCTTGGCGCGACGGCGGTTGCGTGCCGTGCGCGGCGTGAGGTCGGAAATCGAGAGGACGCCCAGGTGTGCCGAGGGCACCACGATGCCTGCGGGCACCGGTGCGTCCGTGAAGGTCACCGAGCCGCGGCGCAGGGGTGTTACGGCACCGTTGGCGTCTGGAGAGGTCACGGGCACGGCATTCTCGGCAGCCGAACCCAACGATTCCGCAAAGGGGATGTGCTCGTCGGTGAGGCGCAGCTCGAGAGACTCGCGCGCACCGCGATCCGGCGCAGCAAATACCACGCTGGTGTTGTCATTAATGAGCTGGCGAACAACTGAGATGAGTTTGGTGTCGGCGCCCGCCACGTTGGGCTGTCGCACCTTGAGCTCCGCCGTCACCGAGCCGCCCACCCTGAGGATGGACGAGAGGGACAGGCGCTGCTGGCGCCCAAAGTCCATCTCGCGGGGGCTGGTGTAGAGCCCGTCCGTCGAGACGTGAGCCGAGGAGGCCGAGGCAGAGATGTCGTCCATGGCCCGCTGGCAGTCGTCGAAAAGCGCACGGGGCTCCGCGAGAACCACGAGGGCGTCCTTCGAGATGTGCTCAATGGGGCTGGCCGAGCCGCCGTAGAGCACGGGGAGGTACTTCTCGAGCGACGGCTGAGCGGCGCGCGCCTGGATGGCCTCAAGATCCGCCGCGAGCTTGGTGTCGTTCTGGGCGCGGTTGTAGAGCGCCTTCTCGGCGCGGGCGATTGTCTCGTTGGTGAAGGCCATCTCGCGGCAGGGAACCACATCGACGGAGTCCAGCTCGCCGATGGTCTGGCCCGTGGAGGGCACCATG
>CAJMLD010000085.1 GCA_905214175.1 uncultured bacterium | reverse complement strand
AGGAGGTCATTATGTTCGTGGGACGTCAGAGAGAACTCGCGCAGCTCGAGCAACTGTATGCAACCAAGAGGTTCCAGCTCGTTGTTGTGTATGGGCGCAGGCGCGTTGGCAAGACCACCCTCATCTCAAAGTTCTGCGAGAACAGGCGTACGCTCTTTTTTACTGCCCTCGACCAAGCCGACAAGGACAACCTCGCGGATTTTAGCCGCGCCGTCTACTCGTTCTTCGATTTGCCCACCACTACGGGTTCATTTGCCACATGGACGGACGCTTTCGAGTTCATCGCAGAGCGCGGCAAGCGAGAGCGCTTTGTTTTCGCATTCGACGAGCTTCCCTATGCCGCACAAAGAAACGAGTCCATCCCCTCCGCACTACAGGTCACCATCGACCACGTCTTCAAGCAAACAGAAGTGTTCATGATGCTTTGCGGCAGCAACGAGGGCTTTATGGAGAGCGACGTATTAGGGAGAAAAAGCCCCCTTTACGGCAGACGGACCGCCCAGATGAAAATTGGACCGCTGGGCTACCTAGAAGCTGCCCAGATGTTCCCCGGACTTTCCCCGCAGGAACAGTTCGAGTATTACGGCTGCTTTGGGGGTGTTCCCTACTACCTGGAGCAGGTAGATTCCAGCCGCAGCTTTAGGGACAATCTTGCGAGCCTTTACTTCAACCCCTCGGGATTCCTCTTTGATGAACCATACGGGCTGTTACGACAGGAATTCTCAGAACCAGCACTCTACGCGTCCCTCCTCCGCGCAATTGCCGGAGGCGCAAATCGGACGAAGCTTATGGCGGACAAAGTGGGCGTAGACGCAACCACGATTCCCAAGTACCTCTCATCTCTTTGCCAACTCGGCATCATCGAGAAAGTCACGCCATTTGGGGAGAACGAGCGCTTGAGTAGGCGTGGAATCTATCGAATCTGCGACGCCTGTTATGACTTCTGGTTCCGCTTTGTCATGCCACGCATAAGCGATATTGAAGGGGGCTTTGGCGATGCTCTTGTCCATCGCCTTCCCGAACAGCAGCTTGATGATTACCTCGGGCATCGCTTCGAACGCCTGTGCCTCGAGTGGTTGGGCGAGCAGGCGCGCGCAGGTCAACTTCCCATCGCTGTCACGCGATTGGGGAGCTGGTGGGGAACCAACCCCGTAACTCACTCGCAAGACGACATCGACGTCATTGCGGCAGACCCAATGGAGCACAAGATGCTCATCGGCGAATGCAAGTTCCGGGAGAAGTTTGATGAAACGGCCGAGCTAACAGACCTCGACGCCAAGCGCGACCTGGTCAAGGGGTATGCGACAGAGAGCATCATGCTCTTCACCAAAAAGAGCGTCTCACCGGGGACCGTTCGAAAGTGCGAGCGTCGCAAGGACGTGCTGCTTGTGACGCTTGACCAGATGTACGCGAAGTAGACGCCCATCGCACTACCGCTCACGCCGCGCGACGCCCAACCGTGCCGGCTGCGCATCGAGAAGCTTGGCGTCACCGGGGGCGTGGGAAGCCACAAGCAGCGTGCGACCACGCAGGTGGCGCAGGACAAACGCGGCCGCTACCTTGTGCGCATCAGCATCGAGCGAGGCAAATGGCTCGTCGAGAACAACAGCCGTGCCGGGATGTGCGAGCGCCCGCGCAAGCTCCACGCGTCGGCGTTGCCCGCCGGAGAGCTCCGAGACGGGCCTACCCAGCGCATCTGCGGGGAGAAGCTCCGCCAAAAGCGCGTATGCCTCTTTTGTCGAGAGCGCACCTGCCGAGCAGAGCAGCACGTTTTGCTCGGCAGTCATGGCCTCTACCAGCCGGGTATCCTGGAACTGCACGGAAAGCGCGCCCCAGCCCGGCGCCGTGATGCGTCCCGAAAGCGGGGCGAGAAGCCCACAGACCACCTTGACCAGCGTTGACTTTCCCGCGCCGGATGGGTCGGCGAGCACCGTGCGCGAGCCCGGCGCAAGCGCAAGGGTGCAGGTGGCAACCGGCGCGCCGTCGTAGCCCAGGGTCACCTCCTCGAGCGAGATACCTGCCGGGACAGACGAGGCTTGCCGGCGCTGCGGCGCCGCCGATCGCGGCACGCTTGCCGCAAGCGCCCACTCACCGGTAGAGCGCAGGAGCGCCAGAAATGCCTTCTCGCACACCCACGAAAGCGCCACCACCACGATGGTCCACGCAAAGAGATCACCTGTCTCTAGCAGGAGTTTTGCCTGATAAATGCGCTCGCCCATGGACCCACGCGGACTGCCGATAAGCTCGGCGGCAACGCCCGCCTTCCACGCCATGCCGCAGGCGTTTCTGCACGTTGCCACAAGGTACGGGAGCAGCTGCTGCCAGATGTCTGCCAGAAAGCGACGCCAACCGGGCACGCCCATCACGCGCAGCAGCTCTCCCAAGCGGGAATCTGCCGCCAGTCGACCCTCGAGCACGCTGAAGTAAATGGCGGGAAACACGGCGAGAAAGACCGCAATTGCCGAGACCCGTACCGATCCCACCCACATGAGCAAAAGCACAATCACACAGACGATGGGCACGCTCTTGAGGAAGCTCACCGCCGGCGCGAGTAGCTCCGCCAGCGCGTGCCAGCGTTGGGCGAGAAGGCCCAGCACCAAGCCAAGCAGGAAGGCTACGGCGAATCCGGCGGCTATTCTCGCCAGCGAGAAGCCAACCGTTGACCAGAAGGCTGCCGTGGGAACGAGTTGTGCCAGGCGCACAATCACCGTCACAGGACCGGCAAGCAGAAGCTCGGAGCCAACGGCCATGCTTGCGAGCTGCCACACGAGAAGCCAGAAGGCCACGGCGCCCGCGCGACGCAGCACGTCACGCGGTGTCACGGCAGGTCTGTTGCTCCCGGCAACCACGGTAGCTGAACCTTAGGCCTCGTAGTAGAAGTCGTCACCGGGGAGCGCGCCACCCACCGAGGAGGCATCGGCATCATAAAGGACCTGCAGGTAACCGGAGAGAGCAGAGCGCATGTCCTCGCCCGTAGTGCACACGATGTTGCACTTGGGGATGGCCTTCTCTGCGATGGCCTCGCTGGCCACGATGCCGGCCTCCACCACGAGCGGTGCCGCGGCGGTAGGGTCACCGTTCACGGTGTCGACGGACTCGGCGTGGCGCGAGAGGAAGTCCGCAATGGCCGCGGGATGCTCGTCCACAAACTCGGAGCGAGCAATGGTCACGCCCATCACGAACTGACTGCCCGAGCCGCCGGCGTAGCGGTCCCAGACGTCGGTAAGGCTCACGGGCGCAGAGAGCGAGGAGTCCTTGGCCAGCGTTGCCGTGGTGAAGGGCTCGGGCAGGATGGCGACGGCGGTAGGGTCTGCCTGGATAGCGGCCGCGCACTCGCTGTGCTCGCTCTTGAACTCGATTGTCACCTGGTCCCTGATTCCGGCCTGGTCGAGCAGGTAGTTGAGCGTGTACTCGGGGCTGGCCCCCTGGCCGGAGAGGTAGACGGTGTGGCCGGCGAGGTCCTCGAACTGCTCGACGGAGGCGTCGCCGGTGACCACAGAGAGCACGCCCAGCGTGTTGACGTCGATCACGCGAATGCCGCCGTTGGTCTTGTTGTAGAGGACCGAGGCCACGTTGGAGGGCACCAGAGCAATGTCCGTCTCGCCCTGAATGACCAGCGGCAGGACCTGATCGGCCGCGCCAGAAATGGTGTAGGAGTAGGTGATACCCGTGGAGCCTTCGGCGGGCTCGGTGGGGGCATCCTCGGTGGGGACACCGGAGGTGGTATCCATCATCGAGACCAGACCAATGGTGGTGGGGCCCTTGAGGGATGCCACGCGGACGGTCACGTCCTCGGTGGCGGCAGAGGCATCCGAGGAGGACGAGGCGTCGCTGGAAGAGGGCGCGTCCGTGGACTGTGTCTGGCTGGTGCCGCAGGCAGCGAGCGCAAGCCCGGCGGTGATGGAACCGAGCGCAGCAAGGGCCTGGCGGCGGGTGATGTTGGTGCTCTTGAGCATGGGTTTCTCCTCACATGTTGTCGGTGCCACTGGGCGGGCACCTCTCGTCTGTGGTGTGGCCGCACGCGCGGCCGAGCGCGAAAGCCTTTCGTCCGGCCGAAAGTTGGCCTCGCGTCAGGCGAGGTAATTCTAGCATGCGTGCCTGCCCGCCTGCTGGCACCCAGGGTGGGACGACGACACACTGAAGGGCAGAAGCAGCAGCTGGGTGGCCGAAACGGCAGCCTGACGGCGGGGTGTGCCCATGGGTTGGAGAAGCCTGGGGGCAGATACAATAGGCGAGAGGTACGTGGCATCTCAACATCTGGAGGCAAGCATGGACGTGCATGTGAAGCTCGACGAGAACGGCTACATCCCCGACACCTACACGAAGTACGCCGGCGAGGACAGCCTCTATGCCGGCAGGCCAACGCGCTCGTTCCCCTTCAGGGTCACGGGCGTACCCACGGGCGCTGCAACGCTGGCCGTGGTCTTCTACGACGTCGACTCCATCCCGGTGTGCGGCTTCCCCTGGATTCACTGGTGCGCCTGCAACATTCCGGCAGACGTCACGGAGTTCCCCGCGGATGCCTCCAACCTGCGCTTTGCCGGAATGGTCCAAGGCAAAAACTCCACGGCGTCGCGCCTGGTGGGCAGCCGCGACCCGCTCCTCACCTGCCGCTACAACGGGCCGCAGCCACCCGACTGTGACCACACCTACACGCTGCGTGTCTATGCGCTGGACAATGCGCTGCAGCTCAAGGAGGGGTTCTGGCTCAACGAGCTGCTCCACTCCATGGAGGGCCATATCCTTGCCGAGGCAGTGGCGCAGCTTCCCTCCCGCGTGTAACCGTCTGCCGCCCGACGGCCGCGCTGTGCCTGCCGGCACCCTTTGGCGTCCCTTCCGCCGCACGTCCCAGCGTGTACCATGGGGAAGTCTGAAAGAACTCCATCCTAAGGAGCACGTATGCAATACCAGTCTCGCGATCAGATTCCCGAGAAGTACCGCTGGGACCTTTCGTCCATGTGCGCGGACGACAAGGACTTCGAGCGTCAGCTCGAGGACGCCAAGGCCCTCCCCGAAAAACTTGCCGCGTTCAAGGGCCGTGTGAGCGCCTCGGCGGCAGACCTTCTCGCCTACCTGCGCCTCGCGGACGAGGCAAACGTCACCCTCAGTCGCCTGGGCAACTACGCCGACCGCTGCGCCGACGTCGACACCCGTGTGGCACGCTACCAGGTCTACTCCGACCAGGTCATGGGCTTGGAGGTAGAGACGCAGGAGGCAAGCTCGTGGTTCTCGGCAGAGCTTCTTGGCATGGCAGACGAGACGCTCGCTGCCTTCTTTGCCGCAGAGCCCACCCTTGAGCACTACCGCCGCGCGATCGAGCGCGAGCTGCGCATGCGCCCGCACCGCCTCTCGGCGGCAGAGGAGGCGATCCTCGCACGCGCCGGTGACGCGGCGGCCCAGCCCGAGCGCGTGTTCTCGCAGCTCAACGATGCCGACCTCACCTTTGCGGACGCCACGGACTCAAAGGGCGAGAAGCACTCCGTGAGCCACGGCAGCTTCATCGGCCTCGAGCGCAGTCACGACCGCGTACTGCGCAAGTCCGCCTTCGACTCGGTCTACGCGAGCTACGGCGCGCACCGCAACACCTGCGCCGGGCTTCTCGCCGCCCAGGTCAAGCAGCTCAAGTTCTTTGCGGACTCCCGCCGCTACAAGGACGCCCTCGAGTACTGCCTTGACGCGAACGAGGTTCCCACCTCCGTCTACGACAACCTCGTGGACGCGGTGCACAAGAACCTCGGTGCGCTCCACAACTACGCAAGCCTGCGCAAGGACGTCCTGGGCGTGGACGAGCTGCACTTCTGGGACATGTACGTGCCTCTTGT
Source organism: uncultured bacterium (assembly GCA_905214175.1). Classification (GTDB taxonomy): domain Bacteria; phylum Actinomycetota; class Coriobacteriia; order Coriobacteriales; family Atopobiaceae; genus Tractidigestivibacter. Next base: position 841 of record CAJMLD010000085.1, on the reverse strand, counting down.
TGACTCCGTGGACCTCACCTTCACCTACGAGGAGGCATGGGACCTTATCCTCAAGGCGCTGGCGCCGCTTGGCGAGGACTACCTGGCCATCGTGCGCCAGGGCCTCGAGCAGCGCTGGATCGACGTATACGAGACCCCCGGCAAGCGCTCTGGCGCCTACTCCGCAGGCTCCTACGGCACCAATCCCGTGATTCTCACGAGCTTTGATGGAAGCCTTGACGACGTCTTCACGCTCGCGCACGAGATGGGCCACTCCGTGCACACGTATCTCTCGTGCCATACGCAATCACCTACCTACAGCGACTATCCCATCTTCGTGGCCGAGGTTGCCTCCACCTGCAACGAGGCGCTGCTCTCGCACTACCTGCTCGAGCACACCACGGACCCTGCCACCCACGCCTACGTGCTCAACAACTTTGTGGAGTCCTTCCGCGCGACCCTCTACCGCCAGTGCATGTTCGCCGAGTTCGAGCGCGACGTGAACGAGATGAACGCTGACGGCCGCGGCGTCACGGCCGACGCCCTCTGCAATCGCTGGGGCGAGCTCAACGCGCAGTACTTTGGCGACGCGGTGACCGTTGATGACGGGATACGCCTGGAGTGGGCGCGAATCCCGCACTTCTACTACGGCTATTACGTCTACCAGTACGCGACGAGCTACGCTGCCGCCATCGCCATCTCGAACCGCATCCTTGCCGAGGGTGCGCCTGCGGTGAAGGACTACCTGGGCTGCCTCAAGGGCGGCTCGAGCAAGCCTCCCATCGAGCTCCTGCGAGGCGCCGGCGTCGACATGGCCACGAGCAAGCCCGTCGAGGACGCGCTGGCATACTTCTCGCAGCTT
>CAJMLD010000084.1 GCA_905214175.1 uncultured bacterium | reverse complement strand
ACGCCATTGTCGATGCCATGCACGCCGCCCATGGCGGGATGGTGTGCACCTAGTTGAAAGGAGGGCCTTCGTGGAAGCTCCCAAGCAGGTTTCGTCCTCTCCGATTGATGGGATAGCGAAGCTCACGCCTGACAAGGTCTTCTCTGCGATGGGAACGGCTGCGGCTGGTCTCACGTCCGGCGAGGCGGCGAGCCGCCAAGCCCAGTGCGGGAAGAACACCATTCAGGCAACCAAGAAGAAGTCCCAGGTCGTCGTCTTTCTCTCCAACTTCACGCACCTCATGGCCATACTGCTCTGGGTCGCCGGCATCATTGCCTTTGTTGCGGGCATGCCCGAGCTTGGTGTGGCGGTCTGGCTGGTGAACGTCATCAACGGGTGCTTTAGCTACTGGCAGGAGCACCAGGCAGACAAGGCCACCGAAGCGCTCAAGAAGATGCTCCCGTCCTACGTGAACGTCATTCGTGACGGTCACGAGCAGAAGATACTTGCGGAGGACCTCGTTCCCGGTGACGTGATGCTCCTCGAGGAGGGCGACAAGATCTCTGCCGACGGCCGGGTTGTTCGCGCGAGCGACCTGCAGGTAGACCAGTCGACGCTCACAGGCGAGTCAAGCCCCGTGCGCAAGACCTCCGATGCGGTGATCGACGAGGACCTCACTGCCTCCGAGACCCCCAACCTCGTGTTCGAGGGCACCTCCGTCTCCGAGGGCAACGGTCGCGTGGTCGTGACGCAGATCGGCATGTCGACCGAGTTTGGCAAGATCGCGAGCCTCACCCAGAACATGGGCGAGAAGCAGAGCCCCCTCCAGAAGCAGCTTGATCACCTTACCAAGCAGATCACCGTCTTTGCCCTGTTCATGGGCATCGTCTTTCTCGTGCTTGACGTGGCGTTCGTTCACAACAGCATCGCTGCGTCCTTCATATTTGCGCTTGGGATGGTGGTTGCCTTCATACCCGAGGGCCTGCTCCCCACGGTCACGCTTTCGCTTGCAATGGCCGTTCAGCGCATGAGCAAGCGCAACGCCCTCGTCAAGTCGCTTTCCTCGGTCGAGGCCCTGGGCTCGACGAGCGTCATCTGCACCGACAAGACGGGCACGCTCACCCAGAACGAGATGACCGTGAACCACCTGTGGACGCCCTCCCGCGAATACGAGGTCACAGGGGTCGGCTATGCGCCCAAGGGGGAGATCCGCGCTGGCGGGCGCAGCTTCTCGGCCGCAGATGACGATGACCTCCGCCTGCTTCTCGTTGGCGGTGCGCTGTGCTCGAATGCGCGCCTGCTTGCGCCCGAGAAGGAGGGCGGACGCTACACGGTGCTTGGTGACCCAACCGAGGCATGCCTGCTCGTCTCCGCGCAGAAGGCGGGCCTTGACCTCTCCGAGGAGGAGCGCCACATTCCGCGTGTGCGCGAGCTGCCCTTCGAGAGCCGTCGCAAGCGCATGTCCACCATTCACCAGCTCGAGCATCCCCTTGACGGGGCTACCCGCGTGGCGTTCGTGAAGGGTGCCCCCAACGAGGTTGTGCGCCTCTCGACGAGGGTTCGCGTGAACGGGGAGGTCGTCGAGATGACCGACTCCCTGCGCAACAGGATCATGCATGCCAACGACGGGTATGCGGAGGATGGCCTGCGCGTTCTCGCGGTTGCCTATCGTCCGATCCATCGTGACGAGAAGGGCGTCCCCACTTCTGTGAGCGAGTACACCCCAGACGTTATCGAACATGACCTGACCTTCGTTGGCCTCGAGGTCATGCAGGATCCCCCGCGTCCCGAGGTTGCCGCTGCAGTCGCCGAGTGCCGTCGCGCTGGCATCCGCGTCATCATGATCACAGGCGACTATGGCTTGTCCGCGGTATCCATCGCCAGGAAGATCGGCATCGTTAAGAGCGCCCACCCCAAGGTGTTCTCTGGTCCTGAGCTCGAGAAGACCTCTGACGAGGAGCTACGCAAGGCCCTCAAGGGCGAAGTCGTCTTCTCTCGCATGGCTCCTGAGCAGAAGCTCCGCGTTGTTGAGAACCTCCAGGCAATGGGCGAGGTCGTCGCGGTGACGGGGGACGGCGTCAACGACTCCCCTGCGCTCAAGAAGGCCGACATCGGCGTTGCCATGGGCGTGACGGGTACCGACGTCGCCAAGGAAGCAGCTGACATGATTCTCACGGACGACAACTTCGCCTCCATCGTGAGCGCGGTCGAGGAGGGCAGGGCCGTTTACGCGAACATCAGGAAGTTCATGCTCTACATCCTCAACTCCAACGTGCCTGAGGCTGTCCCCTCTGCGGTCTACCTGTTCTCTGGCGGTGCCGTGCCCCTTCCGCTCACCACGATGCAGATTCTCACCATCGACCTGGGCACCGACATGTTCCCTGCCCTCGGCCTGGGCTCCGAGCCCCCGGAGAAGGACGTCATGAACCGTCCTCCGCGAGACCCCTCCGAGCCCCTGCTCACTGGGAAGGTCATGCGCAAGGCGTTCCTGTGGTACGGCATTCTCGGCGCTATCTCCTCGCTTGGCGCGTTCTTCTTCGCCCAATGGGCGGCGGGCTGGCGTCCTGGCGCCTTGATGTTCGGCGTTGGCACGGACCTCGACCCCACGTACGTGAGGGCCACCACCATGGCGCTCGCCGCCATCGTGTTCTCGCAGATTGGCGAGGTCATGAACTGCCGCACGGAACTTGCATCGGTCTTCTCGGTGGGTCTGTTCTCGAACAGGCAGGTCAATAAGGGAATACTGTTCGAAGTGGCGCTCATCGTGTTCATCACCCTGTTCCCGCCGCTCCAGGACGTCTTCCACACCTGCCCGCTCACCGCATGGGACTACCTCTACCTCGTGCTTCTGCCCCCCGTGGTGATTGCGCTCGAAGAGGCGAGGAAGGCCATGGTTCGCAGGCATGGCCACTATGATCGCAACGGCGTCCGCATGGACACCCAGAGTGAAAGGTAGGACGTCATGAACGTTATCATCGTTGGACTCGGACGCATGGGCATAGGGCTCGCGAGGAAGCTCGATCGCCAGGGGCACAACGTGTGCGCCATCGACCAGAACCCCGAGCGCCTCGAGGAACTCGGCGAGGAATACACCGGCCGCAAGCTCGCAGGCGTTGGCTTCGACCGTGACGTCCTCGCGAAGGCCGGCATCGACCGCGCCGAGGCGGTCATTTCCTGCACCACCTCGGACGAGGCGAACATCGTGATTGCGCGCATCGCCCGCGACTCCTACAGGGTGCCACGCGTCATTGCCCGAATGTACGACGTGACCAAGGCCGAGACGTATCGTAGGCTGGGCATCCAGACCATCTCGACAACCGACTGGGGCGTGCGCAGGGCTTGCGAACTCCTCACCTATCACCAGCAGGACTCCGTCTTCGAGTTGGGTACGGGCGCGGTGCAGATCGTGCGTGCCGACGTGCCGTCCCTGCTGGAGAATCGGCCAGTCAAGGAGATTACGGTAGTCGGCGAGATCAAGGTCATCGCGCTTTCTCACAACAACCAGACCTTCATTCCAACGTCTGGGACCCTGTTGGGCCACGGTGACGTGGTGTATGCGGCAGTGGCGAGCAGCTCCCTGGAGAAGTTCGCTCATATTCTGGGCAAGACGGAGTAGGGGGGATTTCTCATGCAAATCATCATTGTGGGCGGTGGCAAGACGGGGACCTACCTCGCACCCATCCTCAAGGACGACGGTTCCTCGGTCACGATCATTGAGAATAGAAAGGCGGCTGTCGAGAAGATCCGCGCCGCCCTTCCCGGCCTGGACATCGTCTGCGGAAACGGGACGAGTCCTGAGATTCTCGAGAAGTCTGGAATCCTCAACGCCGACGTGGTCATCGCCGCGACGGGAAGTGACGAGGTCAACCTGGTTGTTTCGACCCTTGCGAAGGTCGAGTACCAGGTCCCCCGCGTTGTTGCGCGTGTGAACAACCCCAAGAACGCCTGGATGTTCAACGAGTCAATGGGCGTCGACGTGGGCATCAACCAGGCCGACCTCCTCGCGCGCTCCGTTCAGGAGGGGCTCGACATGGAGGACGTGTTCACGATCATGCGCCTGGGCAAGGACAACCACGCACTCGTGCAGATTGAGATTCGCCCGGGGTCTGGCGCTGCCGGCAAGAGCGTGAGCGAGCTGCAGCTCCCCGACGAGACGGTGATCATCGCTATCGACCGCGCCGGTGACACTATCATCCCCAAGGGGGATACCGGCCTCTGCGAGGGCGACAACATCCTTGCCTTTGCGAGCGAGAAGGCTCGCGGAGCGCTTCGTCGCGCCTTTGCCTAGGTGGTCCCTTGTCACCGAGATGTCTATTGCGGAAAGCCGCCACCCCGGATGCCACGCTCAGGGCATCCGGGGTGGCCTGCTCCTTAGGCTGGCTTCCAACGTCGTTGCCTGCGAGACGCCCCTTGCCCTTCTCTCCTCTCCTCGCTCTCTTCCCCTTCTCCTCCGCTCTTTATCGGTTTCTGTTAAGTCGGCCCCACATTTACCCAGGTAGCGAGAGGCGACATTCACAGATACCGATAAAGAACGAGAACGGAAAGGAGCGGCGATAGACGATTTGCTATTGAGGGAAGGAAGGGGAAAGCGACTGGCAGAAGACGGCGGCGTCCATGGCGGGCACGCTCGAGCCACGGTATGCCGTTGCATCACGCGTGATAATCGCTTTGGCGCCGAGAAGCTCTGCCGTTGCGCGCACCATGGCGTCCTCAAGGTCCGGCCCGTTCGATGAGAACGCCGCATCAAGCACCTCGTTTGTGAGCGGCTGTACCTCAACAACCCTGCGGAATGCATTCAAACGCTCTCGTACAAGTGGTTCGTTGTGGTAATGCCGACACAAGATGTAATACGTGTCTTTGAGGCAGCCGGCAGGAACCACGGGGACAACGTCACATTCGATGAGGCCCTCAAGCAAACTAGCTGCCTCGGCGTGGCACGGCCGGCCTGCGCTGAGGTAGTCGAGAACAATGTTTGTATCCAAGACAACCTTAGCCAAAGCGCCTCTCCCTCTCTTCCCCCAGAAGCTCCTTGTCCGAGAGGGATGCGTCCCAGGCGGGTTCATCCGCTGCCGACTCGATGCTTTGCGTGAGGGCCTCGAGCGCTTCTGCACGCCTTCTCCGCTCAGCCGACTCGGCGTCTGCTGGGGCAATCGTCACCCAGGGCTTGTTGTTTCGCAGCACAACCAGTGTTCGGCCAGTCGCATTCACCTCTGCGGCGAGCTCGCTAAAGCGGTTCTTTACCTCCCGGACCCCAACGGGTGTAAGTGCTGTTGCCATGTCGTCTCCTTAGGATGTGGCTACATAATATAAGAATGTGGCTACATTAGGAAGGAAGCAGCCCGAATAAAGCAACTCGCCGTCCTGCCAGGGAGACAAGCAGGACGGCGAGAAAGACAAGGGCGCCGTTTATGAGGCCTAAGCCCAAACTCTAGTGGTGGAACAGCCTCAGGCCCGTGAAGCACATCGCCATGCCATAGCGGTCGGCGACCTCAATCACGTTGTCGTCACGGATGGATCCGCCGGGCTCGGCGACGTAGGTCACGCCGGAGCGGTGGGCGCGCTCGATGTTGTCGCCAAAGGGGAAGAAGGCGTCGGAGCCCAGTGTCACGCCCGTCTGCTGCGCCAGCCACTCGCGCTTCTCGTCTGCGCCAAGCACCTCGGGCTTCTCGGCAAAGATACGCTGCCAGGCGCCGTCGGCCAGGACGTCGTCGTGCTCGTCCGAGATATAGAGGTCGATGGCGTTATCGCGGTCGGGGCGGTGGATGCCGTCAACAAAGCGCAGGCCAAGCACCTTGGGGTGACGGCGCAGCCACCAGGTGTCGGCCTTGCTGCCGGCAAGGCGCGTGCAGTGGATGCGGCTCTGCTGGCCGGCGCCAACGCCAATGGCCTGGCCGTCCTTCACGTAGCACACGGAGTTTGACTGCGTGTACTTGAGGGTGATGAGACTCACAATCATGTCAATCTTGGCGGCCTCGGGGATGTCTTTCTTCTTGGTGACCACGTTGGCGAGAAGGTCGCGGTCAATCTTCGAGAAGTTGTGCCCCTGCTCGAAGGTGATGCCAAAGACGTCCTTGTGCTCGACCGCCGGACAGACGTAGTTGGGGTCAATCTGGACCACGTTGTACTTGCCATGCTTCTTGGAGCGCAGGATCTCGAGCGCCTCGGGCGTGTAGCCCGGCGCGATGATGCCGTCCGAGACCTCGTGTTTGAGGTAGCGGGCCGTGCGCTCGTCGCAGGTGTCGGAGAGGGCCGCCCAGTCGCCAAAGGAGCTCATGCGGTCTGCGCCGCGCGCGCGGATGTAGGCGCAGGCGATGGGCGTGAGCTCGCCCTCGTCGTCCACGAAGAAGGCCTTCTTGTCCTCCTCGGAGAGGGGCGTGCCCACGGCCGCGCCAGCTGGCGAGACGTGCTTGAACGACGCCGCTGCGGGCATGCCGGTTGCCTCGCGCAGCTCGCGCACGAGCTGCCAGGAGTTGAGGGCATCGAGGAAGTTGATGTAGCCCGGCGTGCCCGAGAGCACCGTAACGGGCAGATCTGAGCCGTCCCGCATGAAGATGCGTGCGGGCTTCTGGTTGGGATTGCAGCCGTACTTGAGTTCAAGCGAGTTCATACGTTTCCTTTCTTCTTTGTGCCTTTTGCCTCTTCGCCTGCTGCTCAAACAGCGCTTCGCGAACTCGCCGCAGGCAAAGAGGCAAAAGGCCAGCGGGGGGAAGAAAGCCCAGACTTAACGATGTACGGCTGCAAG
>CAJMLD010000083.1 GCA_905214175.1 uncultured bacterium | reverse complement strand
CGTCATGCGCCCCACCTCCGGTGACGTCTTTGTCCTGGGCGAAAAGGTCTTCGAGAATCCCAGCGTCAAGGCACGCATCGCCTGCGTCCCCAGCGAGCCCTACTTCATTGGCTCTGAGAGCGCGGACGGCATGGCGGACTTCTACCGCGCGGTGTTTCCCGGCTTTGACCTCGCGCGTTACTTCGAGCTGGAGAAGCACTTCGAGATCGACCACGCAAAGCCGCTTCGCAAGCTCAGCCGCGGCATGCGAGCACAGGCGGCCATATGGCTCGCGCTCTCCATTCGCGCCGAGGTCCTGCTGCTCGACGAGCCCATGGATGGCATCGATCCTCTCGCCAGAAGGCACATGTGGCGCCTGGTGCTCGAGGATGTTGTGGAACGCGGCCTTACGGTGCTCGTGACCAGTCACAACCTGCGCGAGCTCGAGGGCGTCTGCGACCATCTGGGCATCATGGCCAAGGGCACGATGCGCGAGGAGGTCGACCTCTCCCAGCCCTCGGAGGGCGTCGCAAAGGTGCAGATGGTCCTGCCCGAGGGCGCGGTCCTGCCCGATGACCTCAATGTTATCCGACAATCCAACGAGGGCCGTGTGCTCACGCTGCTTGTGCGCGGCAGCGCGGGCGAGGTGCGAGAGGCGCTTGCCGCCCTGCACCCGTCCTACCTCGAGGTTCTGCCACTCTCCCTGGAAGAGCGGTTCATCTGCGAGCTTGGAGGCGATGACGATGGCATCATGTGAGATGCAGGAGGGGCGCCGCGCTTCCTCGCCGGCGCTCGGGCTCTTTCTCGACGTCTGCCAGAGGCATCTGTACATTGGGGTGGGTTACCTCATCGTCTGGCTCTTCTGGCTTGTTCCGCTTGCGCTGAGAATTGCCGGGCCAACACCGCCCGCAAATCCCGCGTATGAGCTTGCGCAGTCTGGTACGGCTGTCGTGGTGTTATCTGCGGTCGTCTCGTTTGCGATGGTTTGCAGCGCGTTCTCCTGGATGTACGACCGCAGGGCGGTGCAGCTCTACGGCATGATTCCGTTGCGGAGAAGGTCCACCTTCCTTGCAGTTGCCCTTGCTGGCGTGATACCGCTCCTTGTTGCCGTGGGCATAGCCGGCCTTGTCTTTGCCATGGCGCTCAGCTTTGGGCGGGACGCGCTTGCGATACTTCCCTGGATGGCAGGGCACGCCCTGCTCATCGTGACCTTTGGCGGCATCGCTACCCTGTGCGCGCAGCTTGCGGGCCGGCCGGTCTTTGCGCTGCTGTGCTACTTCCTCGTCAACTTCTACGCGTATGCTGCGCGGCAGTTCGCGGAGGCCCTCTGCAGTCTCGTTGCGCCATCGGTGTCGTTGGCGTCCGCCGCCGAGCTCGATTGGGCAAGCCCGCTCGTGCGCCTTCTGCAGCTCGTTACCTCGTGGGCAAGCACCTACCCCTTCCCCGATCCCGGCTGCGGCGCGGCGCTGGGGCAGGCAGTTGTCGTTTACGCGATCGTGGGCGTTGCCTGCGCGGCAGCGGCGGGGTTGGCCTTCTCCCGTCGCAACCTTGAGCGCGCGGGCGACGCATATGTGATCCCCGCCGTGCGCACTGCGATAAGCGCGCTGGTCAGCATACTCGTTGGGTTTGCTGCCGCGGGGCTTGTGCTTTCGTGGTCCCTCTCGTACCGCTATAGCACCCCCGCACGGATGGTCGCGGTGCTCTATGGCGTCTCTCCCCAGCTGGCATGCGTCTTGCCGGTGGTCTTCTCGGCGCTGGTCTTTGCGGTAATCGAGGCCATCATGGGCCACGGCGTGAAGGCCCTGCGCAAGCGCGTTCCGGCTCTTGTTACAACAACGGGCGTCGCCCTTGTGGCGAGCATTGCCTGCGTGGGCTCTGCCGCAGATGCTGCGGCCTACGTGCCCAACCCCGCAGACGTCCAGCGCGCAACCGTCTCGTCGATTTCGATACCTTTTGAGGGTGAGGAAAACATTACCCGCGTGATCCAGCTGCACAGCCTGCTGGCGGCTTCCTCCAATGTCGGCGACGAGCCAGTGCCATCAAACATCTACTCAGAGATGATTTCGTATCAGATGAAGGACGGTAGCAGTATTTCTCGTCAGTACGCCATTCCCCTCAACGATAACGGCGAGCCAAGCACTGGCAGCAAGGCCGCTCAGGCACTCATGGACTTCGCCAACGACCCTGCAACCGAGGAGGCGCTCCGCTCCCAGGTTGACGCGGTCCTTCTCGACGCAGGCTCGTCGTCTGTGACGATTGCCTATGAGGAATACGCGCCAGACTCCCAGGAGGACGCTCCCTGGCGCAGCGGAGAGATCTTGCCTGCGGACTACGCTGCCTTCCGCAATGCGCTCAACCAGGACATTAACGAGCATGGCGCGGTATGCGCGATGCCGTTGTATCAACTGACGACCAGCCTCTATGACTCCGCCGGAACGTATCAGTATTGGACAACCACGAGCAACTCTTTGGGGGCGACGGTGGATACCCCCTACCTCGCGAGCGTGAGCCTCTCTCTAACGGCGCCTGGCGAAGACTCCGCGGATACGACCATCTACCTCAGCGAGGGCGCTACGCCTCATACCGTTGCCTGGCTGCGCTCCCGTTACGGCTACGAGTTCGTCGAGCGATGAGACAAAGGGACTGTCCCTTTGTCTCATGTGCGCCGCACGTGTGGGGCGTGGCCGCCTGAATCGAAACACCCCTGCGGTGGTAGACTTTGCAATGCTGACTAATCATGCCGCGTCACCGTGCGCCTGCCGTGCGCCGCGGCCCACCTGCAAGGAGAACTGCCATGCGCGACAAGCTCGAGAAGATCATTGCCGCGTACGAGGAGCTGGAGCAGAAGATGGTCGACCCGGCCGTCGTCTCCGACCCCAAGGAGTACGCGCGCATCGCAAAGGAACACGCTGACCAGGCTGCCCTCGTGGCCAAGGCGCGCGAGTACCTCCAGGCCCTCGATGACATCGAGGCCGCAAAGGAGATGCTCCACGAGACATCCGACGCCGAGGAGAAGGAGATGCTCCAGGCGGACATCTCCGAGAACGAGTCCAAGCTTCCCGCCCTCGAGGAAGACGTCAAGTACATGCTCATCCCCGGTGACCCCAACGACGAGAAGGACACCATCGTCGAGATCCGCGCAGGCGTGGGCGGCGACGAGGCGGCCATCTTTGCCGGCGACCTCTTTAGCATGTACCAGCGCTTTGCTCAGGCTCGCGGCTGGAAGACCGAGGTCCTCGACGCCAGCCCCGGCGAGGCGGGTGGCTTCAAGACCATCGAGTTCAAGGTCACGGGCGAGAAGGTCTACTCCGTCATGAAGTACGAGAGCGGCGTCCATCGCGTTCAGCGCGTCCCCAAGACCGAGAGCCAGGGTCGCATCCAGACCTCCACGGCCACCGTCGCGGTGCTTCCCGAAGCCGATGAGATCGATATTGAAATCAAGCCCGAGGACCTGCGCATTGACACGTACTGCTCTTCCGGTCCTGGTGGTCAGGGCGTCAACACGACCTACTCGGCCGTGCGCATCACGCACATCCCCACCAACACGGTGGTGCAGTCGCAGGAGCAGCGTTCCCAGATCCAGAACCGCGAGGTCTGCATGCAGATGCTGCGAGCCCGCCTTTACGAGGCCGAGCTCGAGAAGCAGCAGGCCGAGCAGGGCGCCGAGCGCCTCTCGCAGATTGGTCACGGCAACCGCTCCGAGAAGATTCGCACGTACAACCAGCCGCAGGACCGCGTTACGGATCACCGTATCGGCTTCAACTCAACGTACAACGGCGTGCTTCTCGGCGACCAGCTGGGCACCGTGATTGACGCCTTGGCTGCGGCGGATCGTGCCGAGAAGCTTGCACAGGCGGTGTGAGTGAGGGACGGTTTCCCTCGTAGCGTCTTCGCAATTATCGGGTGTTTCTTCGCGCGCCAGCCGGACCGAGTCCGCTGGCGCGCTTGCGTGAGCGGCGCCAAAGCGTTCGAGGGGCATGAGGGTCCCCGGCTAAGGCAACATAACGATGTGCGTTTTAGTGCGCTGCACAAAATTTGCGGTTGACGGCCCAAATTCAGGGTCCAGCTTAGTATCACCCCGCGGGTGCCATTTTTCTACCAGGGGCTCCGCAAATAGTTAGTGTTTTCGTACTCGGAGATTCGCCCAAAATGGGCCGTCAACCGCAAATTTTGGGCAGGCATACCCTTGCAGGGGAGGACACGGGGATTCCAAACGGCCTATCCCTCCGGTTGCGCTATGATTCGATGACTTATCACTCATCTGGGGGAGGAAGAGTGTCCCAATCTCGGCAGGAGACGTGGACCGTCAGGCGCATCCTCGACTGGACGCGGGGGTATCTCGAGCGTAAGGGCGACGAGCACCCGCGGCTCTCTGCGGAGTGGCTGATAAGTGACGTCACCGGGCTCTCTCGGGTTCAGATCTACATGAACTTCGACAAGCCGCTCACTCCGTCCGAGCTTGATGCCATGCACGATGCCGTGGTGCGACGTGGCCGCGGCGAACCCCTGCAATATGTGACCGGCGAGATGCCCTTCCGCCACATCGTTCTCCACTGCGAGCGCGGCGTGCTCATCCCGCGACCCGAGACGGAGGTTTTGGTCGACGCCGCCCTCGAGGGCGTAGACGCGGCTTCGCTCACGTTCCCGGCCATCTTGGGCGACATTCCCGCACCAGTAGAGGACGAGAGTGCCGAGGAGGCCTCCCCCCAAAGCGACCGGCCCGGAGAGACAGACGCTGCTTCCGAAGGCAAGGCTGACGAGCCGGTCGAGCCCACCGAGCCCGCTGCCCCAGCCGCCCCGCCCGTGCTGGTGGAACCCGGCTGCCGCGTGCTCGAGATTGGCACTGGTACCGGCTGCATCGCGCTCTCGATTGCGAGCGAGCGCCCCGGTACCCGCGTGGTGGCGACGGACCTCTCGCCCCAAGCCGTGGCGCTCGCCACGCGCAACCGCGATGCGCTGGGGCTCGAACACGCGGTCAGCGTGGTGGAGGGGGATTTGGCTTCCACCGTTGACCCGGAGCTCATGGGCACTTTCTCGGTGCTTGTCTCGAACCCACCCTACATCCCCTCGGCCGTCGTGCCCACGCTTCCGCAGGAGGTCATCGGCTACGAGCCGGGCCTCGCGCTCGACGGGGGAGAGGATGGCCTGGACGTCTTCCGTCGCATCCTCGAGCTGGCACCGCGCGCGCTAGCGCCGGGCGGCATGCTCTGCTGCGAGCTCTTTGAGGACAACGTGGGGACCGCGGCCGAGCTGGTGCGCGCCCAGGGCGGCTGGGCCAGCGCTGAGGTGCGAGAAGATCTTACGCATCGTCCGCGCGTCCTTGTCGCCGTGCGCGAGGGGTAGCATATCGACCTGCGGGGGCAAACCTGCACCCCGCTGGTCCCGCGACGGCCCGCCTGGTGCCGCGCGCCAGGTGCCGTTGAGAACAAATTGGACATTTCACAGCGTTGAAAGGGCCAAAAGCGGCGAATTTGTTCTCAGCAGCTCCGGCGCGCGAGCCGGCGACCCCAGTGCCAGCTCCGGCGCCCGCGGACAGGCACCCAACGCCGCGCACAGGCCACGTCTACAGGAGGAGAAACCATGGGCAGCGTGATGCGTGTAAGCCAGGACAGCCCCACCCAAGCGGCGCTCGATGCCGCAATGAAAGTGCTCGAAGCCGGCGGCGTCATTGTCTCACCCACGGACTCCGTCTATGGCCTCGTGTGCGCGGCAACGCTAGGCAATCCCGCTCATCAGCGCATTTTCAAGATCAAGAACCGTCCCGCCACCCAAACGCTTCCCCTGTTTGTGGCAGACCCCGAAGACCTGCCGCGCTTCGCGACGTCAGTCCCCTCCTGGGCTCGCGCGCTTGTCGGCGCGTACTGGCCTGGCGCGCTCACCCTGGTGGTCACCGCTTCCGATGCCCTCCCGACCGAGTATCTTGCCCCAACGGGTACCGTAGCGCTCCGCTGCCCCAACTCGACGCTCGTGCGCGAGCTTGCACGCCGCGTGGGTCCTCTTGCCCAGACCAGCGCGAATACCCACGGCGAGCCCTCTGCAACCTCGGGCGCCTCAGTCGAGCCGCAGATAATCGAAGCCGCTGACCTCACGCTTGATGGAGGCCCCGCGCCCCTGGCCGTCGCCTCTACCATCGTCGACTGCACGGGCGCCTCGCCCCGCGTCCTCCGCGAGGGCGCCATCGCGGAGAAGGACGTCCTGCGCGTGGCCGAGGCCTAGCCCTTTCTTGCTATCGGTCCATGAGGTTGCCGTTCCGATAAGGCGTGTTTCACATGGGCGAAAGGTGACGGCGGCGCGTTTCCGCGCGCGCTATTCTGTTGGCAAGGCGCCGTACCACGTGCGTGTCTGCGTGCGGTCCGGCGCCCCTCGGCCCTCCCGAGGGGCTTGGCCTGTATCGCCCGCCTACCATCTGCCAGCCGTCGTAGTGGGCCGCCTGTCGGGCCCAAGAAGGAGAAAGCCATGTACCTCGAGCATCTGAGCGCCACCGATCCCGAGCTTGCTTCCGCCATCGGAGACGAGCTTACGCGAGAGCGCAACTCCATTGAGCTCATCGCATCCGAGAACTTCGTCTCGCTTTCCGTGATGGAGGCCGTGGGCTCGCCGCTTACCAACAAGTACGCCGAAGGCCTTCCCGGACACCGCTACTACGGCGGCTGCTGGGCTGTCGATGAGGTCGAGAACCTCGCGCGCGACCGTGTGAAGAAGCTCTTCGGCGCCGCATACGCCAACGTTCAGCCCCACTCCGGGGCGCAGGCAAACTACGCCGCCGAGGCTGTCTTTGCCAAGCCCGGCGACACCATCATGGGCATGGCCCTCGACAACGGCGGCGCCCTCATGGTCGACACGGCCCCCAACGCCGCGCTCGTTGCCTCCGATCGGGACCCCTACCCGGTGCCTTCCCCCAACGAGGGGA
>CAJMLD010000082.1 GCA_905214175.1 uncultured bacterium | reverse complement strand
CACAAGATCTTCCTCCTTGAGTTCCCTCGTGGAGGTAATCACCGGGATGCGGCCAATGAACTCGGGAATCATGCCAAACTTGTGCAGGTCCTGGGGCATGACCTGCTCCATGAGCTCGTCCTCGTCCTGGTCGACGTTCTTGCCAAGCTCGGCGTTGAAGCCAACGCCCTTCTTGCCAATGCGGTCGGCCACGATCTTGTCGAGACCCACAAAGGCACCGCCGCAGATGAACAGGATGTTGGTGGTGTCGATGTGTATGAGCTCCTGCTGAGGGTGCTTGCGGCCGCCCTGCGGAGGGACGCTCGCCTCGGTGCCCTCGAGAATCTTGAGGAGCGCCTGCTGCACTCCCTCGCCCGAGACGTCACGCGTGATGGAGAGGTTCTCGGCCTTGCGCGCGATCTTGTCGATCTCGTCGATGTAGACAATGCCCAGCTCGGCGCGGGAGACGTCGCCGTCAGCAGCGGTGATGAGCTTGAGCAGGATGTTCTCGACGTCCTCGCCCACGTAGCCAGCCTCGGTGAGGGTAGTGGCATCGGCAATGGCGAAGGGCACCTCGAGGAAGCGGGCAAGAGTCTGGGCAAGCAGCGTCTTGCCGGTACCGGTGGGACCAAGGAGCAGGATGTTGCTCTTGGCGATCTCCACCTCCTCCTCGCCCTCGGGCACCTCGTCATTGCCCGAGAGGATGCGGCGGTAGTGGTTGTAGACGGCAACGCTCATGGCGCGCTTGGCCGCCTCCTGGCCAATCACGTACTGCGAGAGCTCCTCATAGATCTGATGCGGGGTGGGCAGCTCCTTGAGCGGCAGAGGGGACTCCTCCTCGGTGTCCTCGTCCATCGCAACAGAGCCGTCTGCCTCATCGATCATCTGGGAGCACGCGTGCACGCACTCGTCGCAGATGTAGACCCCACCGGGACCTTGAATGAGCTTGCTCACCTGGCTGCGGCTCTTGCCGCAGAACGAGCAGTGCATCTCGTTGTCGCCGTACGAGCGTCCGTTTCCGTTGTCGCGGTCCTGAGCCATGCGCTACTCCTGCTTACCCTGATCGTTACGGTTGGTGATGACCTTGTCGACAAGACCGTAGGCCTGCGCCTCGCTCGCGCGCATGTAGTTGTCGCGCTCGGTGTCGGCGTTGATCTTCTCGATGGGCTGACCGGTGGCGTCGGCAAGCATCTGGTTGAGGTGCTCGCGAATCCACTTGGTCTCGTCGGCGACAATCTGGATGTCAGTCTGCTGACCCTGGACGCCAGAGCTGGGCTGGTGGATGAGGATCATCGAGTTGGGGAGGGCAAGGCGCTTGCCCTTGGTTCCACTGGCGAGAATGGCCGCGCCCATGGAGGCCGCCATGCCCACGCAGATGGTAGAGACATCGGGCTTGATGAAGTTCATCGTGTCGATGATGCCAAGGCCAGCATAGACGTCACCACCGGGAGAGTCGATGTAGAGCGAGATGTCCTTGTCGGGATCTTGGCTCTCGAGGTGGAGGAGCTGCGCGATAACGAGGTTGGCGGAGTCGCGCGTGACCTCCTCGCCGAGAAAGACGATGCGGTCGTTGAGCAGGCGCGAGTAGATGTCATAGCTGCGCTCGCCACGGGGGGTCTGCTCGACGACGTACGGGATGAGCGGAATGTTCGTTGGGTTGTGCATGATGCTCCCTTCAGGAATTGTTTGTGTTCCGTTCCAATGTGCCCCGAACGGCTTGCGCCATCCGGGGCACGGCGTCAGTTCACAGGGTCTGCACCATTAGTTCTGGTAGCGGCGCTGGCGCTACTCGGCGTCCTCGGACTTCTCGCCCTCGGCGTCCTTGGCGGCCTCTGCAGCCTCGTCCACAACGGTCACCTGGGCGTTCTCGACCAGCCAGTCGAGGGCCTTGGTGCGCTTGATGGAGTCGCGGATGGCCGGGAGACGGCCCTCGGAACGCCACTGCTCGATGGCCTTGTCCACGTCACCGACGTTGGCCTTCTCGAACTCGTTGCGGACGTCCTCGTCGGTAGCCTCGAGGCCGAGCTGGCGGGCGATGGCGTCGAGCGCCAGGGACTGGCGGGCACGCTCCTCGGCCTGGGCGTGGAGGTCGGCGATGAAGGCGTCAGGCGAGATGTTGCGAGCCTTGAGGTACATGTCGAGCGAGATGCCGGAGCGCTGCATCTGGCCGAGAACCTCCTGGCCAAGCTCGTTGAAGACCTCCTCCTGGTAGTCAGCAGGGACCTCGTCGAGCTGCAGGCGCTCGCCCACGGCCTCGACGACGCGGTCCTCCTTGAGGTTGGGGAGGTTGACCTTCTTGTCCTCGGCGATCTCGTCGCGGACGGCGTTCTTGAACTCGTCGACGGTGTCGTAGCCAAAGTTCTTCTTGGCGAACTCGTCGTCAAGCTCGGGCGTGACGGGGCGCTGGATGCCCTTGACCGTAGCCTTGGCCTTGTAGGAGTGCTCGTGGGTCTCCTCGCCGTCCTCGTGCTTGATGGTCCAGGCGAGGTCGACAACGTCGCCGACCTTGGCGCCGGTGAGCGCCTGCTTGACCTCATCGGGCACCTGGCCGTCGACGAGCGCGAGGGTCTGGCCCTCGCCGGCGAGCTTCTCGGCACCCTCGACGTTCTCGATGTCGGCCTTCACGACATCGCCCTCCTGGGCAGCCTCGCCCTCGGGGACGTCCTCGTAGGTGGTGTGGTAGCTCATGTAGCGCTTGATCTGGGCGTCGACCTCGGCGTCGGTGACCTCCTCGGGAGGCATGTTGATCTGGGGAGCGTCGTAGGAGTCAAGCTCGGCCTCGGGGCGGACGCCGATGGTGACGTCGATGGTGTAGTCATTGCCCTCGGTAGCGAGGTCTGCGTCCTGGGCGAAGTCCGGACGGCCAACGGGAACGATGTTGAGCTCCTCGAGCATGAGGGGCTCGGCAGCGTTGAGAAGGTCGTTGGTGGCCTGGGCGAGCACCGACTCCTTACCCAGAATGCCGTCAATCACCGGACGGGGAGCATGACCGCGACGGAACCCCTGGAAGTTGTACTTGTGCGCGAAGTCCTTGTAGGTCTTGGCGACGGCCGCGGTGACGTCGGCGGCGGGAATGGTGAGCTTTGCGGCAACCTTGTTGTCCTTGGGCTCCTCAGCGGTAACGGTGATCTTCAACGTTCCTCCAGTGTCTCGTCCTCGACGGGCCTGTGCCCGTCGCGGTTTCCTGCGCATGTGGCTCATGTGGTGCGGGCGAAAGGACTCGAACCTTCACGGGGTCTCCCCCACTGGAACCTAAATCCAGCGCGTCTACCAGTTCCGCCACGCCCGCATCGTCACACATAGCCTTGCCATAATAGCAAATGCACAGGTCTTGGCCTAGGAGACGTCAAAGAATTCGGCACGCGCACACGCCCGTTGCAGAAACGTGCCTTGTGGCGCCGTTTTGGCGCCGGAGGACCCGTTCCCGCAGCAAGTGTGTACGAAGTCGCTGCTACGGCGCCGTTCTGGTGCCACAAGGCAACTTTTGGCAGTGGCTGCTGCGGAAACCCTTGCTGCGGCGTCAATCTGGCGCCATAAGGGCAGTTCCCGCAGCAAGTACGTACGAAGTCGCTGCTACGGCGCCGTTTTGGCGCCACAAGAGCAGTTATAGCAGCAACTGCGTACGAGAAGAGCCCTCCGGCGCCGGGGTGACGCCGGAGGGCTCGATTCCGCAACAATGACGAGAAACGCTACAGGTCCTGAAGCGCAAAGACATCGAGGGGACCCTTGCGCAGCGCGGCGATGGCCTGGATAAGAGCCGTCGCGCCCGACATGGTCGTCGCCATGTCAACGCCACGGTTAACGGCCTCGCTGCGAATCTTCGCGCCGTCGCCGCGCGAGCTCCCGCCGCGCGGGGTGTTGATGAGGAACGCAATCTCGCCCGCAGCCATCATGTCGAGGACATTGGGGCTGCCCTCGCTGATGGGTCGCACAACCTCGCATGGAATGCCAGCGGCGCGTAGCGTCTTTGCCGTGCCGCGCGTGGCAACGAGGTCGTAGCCCAGGTTCGTAAGCGAGAGCGCCACAGGCGCGATGGAGCGCTTGTCTCGATCGCACACAGAGACAAACACCTTGCCCGACATGGGAATCTCGTAGTCGATGGCCTCACGCGTCTTGGCGTATGCCTTGGGGAAGGTCGTGTCGATGCCCATGACCTCGCCGGTCGACTTCATCTCGGGGCCGAGGTGGACGTCGGCTCCCGGGAAGCGGCTCCAGGGCATGACGGCTTCCTTCACGGCGTAGTGTCCAGGCGTGCGGTCCTCGGGCGGAAGCCCCAGCTGGGCGATCGTCTCGCCTGACATGATGCGCGCGGCGCAGCGGGCAAGCGAGACGCCCGTAGCCTTGGACGAGAAGGGCACCGTACGGCTCGCACGGGGGTTCAGCTCGATGACCAAGACCTGCTCGTCCTTGACCGCAAACTGGATGTTGAGAAGGCCGTGGATGTCCACCGCAAGCGCCAGCTTGCGCGTGATCTCGCGAACTCGATTCACGATGGTGTCGGAAAGCGAGAAGGGCGGCCAGCAGCACGCGGAGTCGCCGGAGTGAATGCCGCACTCCTCGATGTGCTCGAGGACCGAGCCCACGTAGCACTGTGTGCCGTCGCAGAGGGCGTCAACGTCCAGCTCGATAGCGTCCTCGAGGAAGGAGTCAAGGTAGACGGGGTGATCGGGCGAGACGCGCGTGGCCTCGGCCATGTAGGTGCGCAGGTCGTCGTGGTCGTAGACAATGGCCATTCCGCGACCACCCAGCACGTAGCTCGGGCGCACGAGCAGCGGGTAGCCAATGCGCCGCGCGACCTCGGTGGCGTCCTCCATGGTCTCGGCCGTAGAGGAGGGAGGATAGGCAATCTCCAGTCGATCGAGCAGGCTCGCGAAGCGGTCGCGGTCCTCGGCGAGGTCGATGGCCTCGGGCTGGGTACCCATGATGGGGACGCCGGCCGCCTTGAGTCTGCCGGCAAGGTTGATGGGGGTCTGGCCGCCCAGCGTCACGATGACACCCACGGGCTTCTCGACCTCGATGACGTTCATGACGTCCTCGAAGGTGAGCGGCTCGAAGTAGAGGCGGTCGGAGGTGTCGTAGTCGGTCGAGACGGTCTCGGGGTTGCAGTTCACCATGACCGTCTCGTAGCCCTTGGCCTCGAGCGCATAGGCCGCGTGCACGCAGCAGTAGTCGAACTCGATGCCCTGGCCAATTCGGTTGGGGCCGGCCGAGAGAATCACCACACGGGGCTTATCGGCCTCGGTGCGCTCGGTGGCGCCACCGTCCTCGTACGTGAAGTAGTGGTAGCTCGTGCGGGCGGCAAACTCGCCGGCGCACGTGTCGACGGTCTTCACAAGCGGGCGCACGCCCACAACCTCGCGCACGGCACGCACGACCTCCTCGCTTGTACCGGTGAGGTGCGCGAGCTGGCGGTCGGAGAAGCCAAGCTCCTTGGCAGCGAGCATGTGGTCGTGGTCGAGACCAATGAGCCCCAGCTCAGAGATGGTGCGCTCGGCGGTCACAATGTCCGCGATGCGGTTCAGGAACCAACGGTCGATGTGTGTGAGCTCGAAGACGCGCTCCACGCCCCAGCCACGGCGAAGCGCCTCGGCAACGTAGAGGATGCGCTGCGGTGTTGGCGTGGCCACGCGCTCTTCGAAGGCCTCCTCGTCAAAGGAGTCGTTTCCGTCGGCGCCAAGGCCAGCGTGGCCCTGCTCGAGCGAACGCATAGCCTTCTGGAGCGCCTCCTCGAAGGTGGAGCCAATGGCCATGACCTCGCCCACGGCCTTCATGCGCGTGGTGAGCGTAGAGTCCGCGCCCTTGAACTTCTCGAAGGCAAAGCGCGGAATCTTTACCACGCAGTAGTCAATCGAGGGCTCGAAGCAGGCAGGCGTGGCCTGCGTGATGTCGTTGGTAATCTCGTCCAGCGTGTAGCCGACGGCGAGAAGAGCCGCCTCCTTGGCGATGGGGAAGCCGGTGGCCTTGGACGCCAGGGCCGAGGAACGGCTGACGCGCGGGTTCATCTCGATGACGATGACGCGGCCGTCGTTGGGGTTCACGGCAAACTGCACATTTGAGCCGCCGCAGGCAACGCCCACGCGCTCGAGCACCGCCAGCGAGTAGTCACGCAGCCGCTGCATCTCAAAGTCGTTGAGGGTCTGGCAAGGCGCCACGGTGATGGAGTCGCCGGTGTGCACGCCCATGGGGTCGAGGTTCTCGATGGAGCACACCACAATGCCGTTGCCGGCAGAGTCGCGCATAACCTCCATCTCGATCTCTTTCCAGCCCTCGAGGCTCTGCTCGATGAGGACCTCGGAGTTGGCCGAGAGCGCCAGGCCCTCGCGAGCAATGCGCACCAGGTCGTCGTGGGTGTATGCCATGCCACCGCCCGCGCCGCCAAGCGTGTAGGCGGGGCGAATCACCACGGGGTAGCCAATGTCATCCGCCGCGCGCTCGCATTCCTCGAGCGTGTGCGCGGTCTCGGAGCGGGCGACTTCCAGGCCAATGTCACGCATGGCCTCGGCGAAGAGCTCGCGGTCCTCGCCGGTCTGGATGGACTTGATGTCGCAGCCGATGACCTCCACGCCATACTTGTCGAGCACGCCCTGCTCGGCCAAAGCGACGGCGCAGTTAAGGCCGGTCTGCCCACCCATGTTGGGCAGCAGCGCGTCCGGGCGCTCCTTGGCGATGACCTTGGCAACCGAGGCGGCCGTGATGGGCTCAACGTAGGTGCGATCGGCGGTCTCGGGGTCAGTCATGATGGTGGCGGGGTTGGAGTTCACGAGAACGACCTCATAGCCCTCCTCGCGCAGGGCCTTGCAGGCCTGGGTGCCGGAGTAGTCGAACTCGCACGCCTGGCCAATGACGATGGGGCCACTTCCGATGATCAGGACCTTGTGGATGTCGGTTCGCTTACCCATGGGGACTCTTTCTACGAAAG
>CAJMLD010000081.1 GCA_905214175.1 uncultured bacterium | reverse complement strand
CTTGGCCTGGTGCCCATGATGAACTATCTGCAGGACTGTTCTACCTTCCAGTGCGAGGAGGTTGGCAGGGGGCTCAAGGAGCTTCGCCATGACCACCTTGGCTGGTTTGTGACCTCGTGGCTCATCCAGATCGACTCGCTCCCCCACTTTTGCGACATCATTACGACAAGTACCTGGTGCTACGCCATGAAGCGGCTGCAGGCCGAGCGCTGCTTCGAGATTCGCGGGGCAGACGGCACCACGCACGTGCGCGCTGACTCGCAGTGGTACATGTACGACTTCTCGCAGGAGCGCGTGATTAGCATCCCGCAGAGCGAGTCTGTCTACCTGCAGGGAGACGAGCGCATTTCTGAGCTGCCGCAAATCTCGCGCCACCTGAAGCCCCAGGGAGAGGGAACACCCGCCTCCCCCATTGTGATTACCGAGCAGCACCTGGACACAAACCGCCACGTGAACAATGCCGAGTACGTGCGCTTTGCCCTGCTCGCTGCTGGTGAGCAGGGGCACACCATTGACCTCGCGCGCCTTGAGGTGCAGTACCGCACCATGGCACTTCTCGGCGACACCTTGACCCCCGTGGTCTACGGAGGCGGCAACGACATCACCGTGAGCGTCAACGGCGAGGACGGCAAGCCTCGCGCCATCGTGAGGATGGAGGGACGGGCATGACGACAGGATCTGACGAGAACCGCCCCACTATCCACGTAGCGGCGGCAATCATCCAGCATGACGAGCACATCCTTGCGGCCAGGCGCGCCCATGGCATGGATGGCTGGGAGTTCCCCGGAGGCAAGGTCGAGAGCGGCGAGACGAGCGAGGAGGCCTGCCGGCGCGAGGTCATGGAGGAGCTTGGATGCAAGCTCCAGGTGATGTGGCTTCTCGACACGCTGACCTATGACTACCCGGAGTTCCATCTGGTCATGGACTGCTTCGTGTGCACACTGGCACCAGGCGCGAAGCCAGAGGCGAAACCCGGCGAGCACAAGGAGGTTCGCTGGCTCGGGCGCGGCGAGCTTCTCGACGTGGCATGGCTTCCGGCAGACCAGGGTCTCATCCAGACACTGGGGCTTGCCTGGGACCAGATCATGGAGTCGGAGCACCTGTAGGCAAGAACATCCACACCGCTGCGCACCGGAGGGAGACCAATGAGCAAGGCAGACGACATTTTCGTCGACATGTGCACGGACATCCTCGACCATGGCACCACCACCGAGGGGCAGAAGGTGCGCCCCCACTGGGAGGACGGAACGCCGGCCTACACCATCAAGCGCTTTGGCGTGTGCAACCGCTATGACCTGCGCGAGGAGTTCCCCGCCATCACGCTGCGGCGAACGGCGCTCAAGAGCTGCATGGACGAGGTCCTTTGGATTTACCAGCGCAAGTCCAACAATGTCCACGACCTCCACAGCCACATCTGGGACGAATGGGCAGATGAGACGGGCTCCATTGGCAAGGCGTACGGATACCAGGTTGGCCAGGTCTCCCACTACGCGGACGGCGACTACGACCAGATGGACCGCGTCCTCAAGGACCTGCGCGAGAACCCCTACTCCCTTCGCATCATGACCAACCTCTACACCTTCTCGGACCTCTCCGAGATGCACCTATACCCCTGCGCCTACAACGCCATCTACAACGTGACGCAGGAACCGGGCGAGAGCCGCCCCACCCTCAACATGCTCCTCGTCCAGCGAAGCCAGGACGTGCTTGCGGCAAACAACTGGAACGTGTGTCAGTACGCCATCCTGCTCATGATGGTGGCGCAGGTCTCCAACATGAACGCCGGCGAGCTTGTGCACATGATTGCCGACGCCCACATCTACGACCGTCACGTTCCCATCATCCGCGAGCTCATCTCGCGACCGCGCCTCGCTGCGCCCAAGGTGAGTCTTAACCCCGAGGTCACGGACTTCTACCAGTTCACGACCGATGACCTCATCGTCGAGGGCTACGAGTGCGGTCCGCAGGTAAGAAACATCCCCATCGCCATCTAGGAGGCACCATGAACGCCATCGTCGCCGTGTGCTCGGACTGGGGCATTGGGTATAGGGGCGCGCTTCTCGTCCACAGCAAGGCAGACATGCACCGCTTTGTGGAGCTGACCATGGGCGGCACGGTGGTCATGGGGAGACGCACGCTCGAGAGCTTCCCCGGAGGCCCCCTCAAGGGGAGAAGGAACGTCGTGATCACCCATGACCCCGCGGGGCTGCCGGATGGCGTTGTGGGAGTGGATTCCCCTGCCGCCGCACTCGAGGCGGTGGCGGCAGACGACCCCAACAAGGTGTGGCTCCTTGGCGGCGAGTCAGTCTACCGGGCACTTCTCGACAGCTGCACGCTCGCATACGTCACGAAGTTCGACGTTAAGAAGCCCGCCGACGCGTTCTTCCCCAACCTCGACGATGATCCCGCATGGCAGGTGGAGTCCGTGGAGGACGGAGGCACCACGACAAAGGGCACGCACTTCTCGTTCGTCACGTACGCGCGGCAGTGAGACAAAGGGACTGTCCCTTTGTCTCATTCCTTTGTCTCACTCGGCCGTGCGGATGTCGGTACCGCCGTAGAGCGCGGCGTAGAACTCGTCGGGAAGCGGTGTATCGATGACCCACGCGCCATCGTCGTCCTTCGTGAGGCTTAGCGTCGCATCAGCCGTGGCAACCGTTGCGTCATCGGCATCGAGACGCTGGTAGAGAAAGTCGAAGAGCTTGTCCACGAGCGCTGCCCTGCCGCCGGAGTCGAGCGTTGGCTGCATCTCGTCCGTGAGCATCCATGCCTCGAAGTCTGCCGCGGCATTGGTGATTGCGTCCGAGAGCGTTGCGTTGGTTATGCTCACCGTTGCCGTTGCGGTCTTGCCGTCTTCGGCAACGCTCACGTCCCCCACCTGGTACGAGAAGTGCGAGAGCAGATGCTTGTGGTACTCCCCCGGGTCAACGCCAAAGTCGTCGAGCTTGGCGATGGTTGCGTCGTCGCCAAACTGGGGATCGAGCGCGCCGGCATCCTCGGGTTTCTCGTCCTTCTTCTCATCATCCTCCTTGGGGTGGACGATGGCGTCGTAGCCGTCCATGAACTGCGTCACGGTCTCGGTGACCTTCTCGGTATCGCTCTTGCAGGCGGTAAGCGAGAGGCACACCACCATGGCAAGGGCGACCATCCCAAGGCACGAGAGCGCCTTGGCAAACGAAGCGCGGCGACGAGACGAGACATGCATGGATGACTCCTTGCGAAGCGAACGACTTCCTGAAAGGAACCAATCAAGCTTAGTCGAAACGAGCCTTCCCTGCACAGAAAGAGGCACCCGACCAGAGCCGGGTGCCTCGGTTGCACGGGATGGCTGTGCACAAGCGACCTACTCGTAGTCGCTGGCCACGTCAATCCAGTTGTTGAGGAACTCCTCGTTGTCCTTGCGCCCGCGAGAGAGCTCGGCTGCGGCAACAACGGGCAGCCAGTAGCTGATCTTCTGCTTGGCGATGTCGGCAGTCTTGGAGTAGAGCTCCAGGTACTTGTCGGCAGCAGCAGGGAACTCGAGCGTGAGCAGCATGTAGGTCATTGCCGCATCGGCCTCGGGCAGACCAACGGTGACGTGGGTCCAGTCGCATACGAAGAGGCTGCCGTCCTCGCCCACAACCACGTTGGTGGGGTTAAAGTCGCCGTGGCAGATGGAGCGGCCGTTGCGAAGGCGGTCGGCGCGCATCTGGAGGTCATAGCGGGCAGAGGGGTCGAGCGACTTCACGCGGCCGATCATACGCACAATCTTGTCGCACTGGCCGGTAAGCGCAGCGGGGGCCTTGGTGTTCTGGACCTTGACCTGCAGGTCGACAAAGGTCTGGAGAAGCTCATCGAACTTGTCCGTTCCCTCGGCCTCCTTCATGAGGTCGTGCAGGGTGCGGCCGGGGAAGTACTCGTACGCAAGGGCCCAGGAGCCGTCCTCGACCTGCGAGACCTCGAGCACCTTGGGGGTGTTGAGCCCCTCGGCCTGCTCGATGCGGGCGAGGTTCAGCGCCTCGCGGAAGACGTCGACGGCGGGCTTGGTGCGCACAAAGGACTTTACGATCCTGTTGCCGTCCTTGTAGACGACCTTGTTGTGGCGGCGTGCGAGCTCGACGCGCTCGTCAGAAAGCTTCATGGTGATGCCTCCTAGTGACCGGGTTGAGTTGGACTAGTCCTCGTAGGAGCTGGCAGGACGACCATAGTAGGCGTCGAGGTAGAGCTCCTTGATCTCGGACACGAGCGGGTAGCGCGGGTTGGCGCCGGTGCACTGGTCGTTGAAGGCCTGCAGGCTCATGTCGTCGAGGGTGTCGAGGAAGTACTGCTCGTCCACGCCGTACTCGGCAATGGTGTGCTTGACGCCCACGTGGTCGAAGAGCTCGCCGATCATCGTGAGGAAGTTCTCGAAGACCTCGCGGTCATCCTTGCCCGTGGCGCCGCAGAAGCGACCGGCCTCTGCGTAGCGATGCAGCGTCTTGGGGTGATCGTACTGCGGGAAGGTGCCCATCTTGGTGGGACGCTCGGCCGCGTTGTAACGCATGACGCGACGCAGGATGACGGCGTTGGCCAGGCCGTGCGGGATGTGGTGGAAAGCACCGAGCTTGTGGGCCATCGAGTGGTTGACGCCCAGGAATGCGTTGGCGAAGGCAAGGCCGCCAAGCGTGGAGGCGTTGGCCATGTGGTCGCGGGCCTCGACGTCGGAGCCGTCGTCGTAGGCGCGCGGCAGGTACTGGAAGACGAGCTTCATGCCGCGCAGAGCGAAGGAGTCCGTGAAGTCGGAGGACATCATCGAGACGTAGGCCTCGAGGCAGTGCGTGAGAACGTCCACGCCGGAGGCGGCGGTGAGGCCCTTGGGCTGGGTCATCATGTTGTCGGTGTCGACGATGGCCATGTTGGGCATGAGCTCGTAGTCCGTGATAGGCCACTTGATGCCAGTCTCGGCGTCGGTGATGATGGCGAAGGGCGTGACCTCGGAACCGGTGCCCGAAGAGGTGGGGATGGCCACGAAGAAGGCCTTCTTGCCCATCTTGGGGAAGGTGTAGACGCGCTTCCTGATGTCCATGAAGTCCATGCTCATGTCAGAGAAGTCCTCGTCGGGGTTCTCGTACATGGACCACATGATCTTGCCGGCGTCCATAGCGGAGCCGCCGCCGATGGCGATGATCGTGTCGGGCTGGAAGGCGCGGAGGAGCTCCTCGCCCTTCTCGGCATCCTGAAGCTTGGGGTCGGGCGAGATGGACCAGAAGGACTCGTGCGCAATGCCCATCTCGTCGAGGGACGCCTCGATGCGCTTGGTGAAGCCACTCTCGTACAGGAACTTGTCGGTGACGATGAAGGCGCGCTTCTTGCCGTAGACGTCCTTGAGCTCGCGCAGTGCGACGGGCATGCAGCCCTTCTTGAAGTAGACCTTCTCGGGGGTACGGAGCCACAGCATGTTCTCACGCCTCTCAGCCACAGACTTGATGTTCAGAAGGTGCTGGGGGCCGACGTTGCCGGAGACGGAGTTGCCGCCCCAGGAGCCGCACCCGAGCGTGAGCGAGGGGGGCAGCATGAAGTTGTAGAGGTCGCCGATGCCACCCATGGCAGCGGGGGTGTTGATGAGGATGCGGCAGGCCTTCATGACCTCGGCGTGGTGGGCGATCTTCTCCTTCTCGTTGGGGTTAACGAAGAGGGAGGCGGTGTGACCGTAGCCGCCGTCGGCAACGAGGCGGGAGGCCTTGGCGATGGCGTCGTCGAAGTCCTTGGCGCGGTACATGCCGAGGATGGTGGTGAGCTTCTCGTGCGCCCAGGGCTCGGAGGGATCAACCGAGGTGACTTCGCCGATAAGGACCTTGGTCGAGGGCGGGACCTCGACGCCAGCAGCAGCGGCAATCTTGGTAGCGGGCTGGCCGACCATCTTGGCGTTGACGCCGCCGTTCACGATGACGGTGTTGCCAACCTTGGCAATGTCGTCTCCCTGCAGGAAGAAGCAGCCGCGCTTCTGGAACTCGGCCTTGACCTTGTCGTAGACCTTGTCGACCACGATGACGTTCTGCTCGGTTGCGCAGATCATGCCGTTGTCGAAGGTCTTGGAGTGGATGATGGAGTTGACCGAGAGCTCGATGTCGGCGGAGTCGTCGATGATGGCGGGGTTGTTGCCCGGGCCAACGCCAAGGGCAGGCTTGCCAGAGCTGTAGGCGGCGTTAACCATGCCCGGGCCGCCGGTGGCGAGGATGCAGTCGACGGAGCTCATGAGGGCGCCGGTGAGCTCGATGGTGGGCGCGGGCACCCAGTCGATGATGCCCTTGGGGCAACCGGCTGCCTCGGCGGCCTCGCGCACGATGCGCGCCGCCTCGATGGTGCACTTCTTGGCGCGGGGGTGCGGGCTGATGATGATGGCGTTTCTCGTCTTAAGGCAGATCAGCGTCTTGAAGATTGCCGTAGACGTGGGGTTGGTGGTGGGGATGACGGCGGCGATGATGCCGAGGGGCTCGGCGATCTTCTTGTAGCCAAACGCCGGGTCGTCCTCGATGACGCCACAAGTCTTGAGGTTCTTGTACTTGTTGTAGATGTACTCGGAGGCAAAGTGGTTCTTGATGACCTTGTCCTCCATGATGCCCATGCCAGTCTCCTCAACCGCCATCTGGGCGAGAGGGATGCGGGCCTTGTTTGCAGCCATGGCAGCCGCGTAGAAAATCTTATCGACCTGCTCCTGCGTGAATGTGGCGAATTCCGCCTGCGCCGCGCGCATCTCCTTGATGCGTGTTGCCAGCGCGTCCACGCTGTCGATGACCGTAGCCTTCTTTGCCATGTTACCTCCATATCCCCAGTCGGCGAGACGGACCGCCCCGCCGAAATTAACTGCAGAACGTAAAAGAGAACGAGGTAGTGCTGGTGAAGCTCGGTGCCCGCAGGACGCAGGTGACCCACGCGGGCTGCCCAAAGGCGCCGGAATTAT
>CAJMLD010000080.1 GCA_905214175.1 uncultured bacterium | reverse complement strand
ATAACGCCGACGGTGCGGTTCTTCATCGCGTGGGCGTTGAGGTCCTCGAGAAGCTCGCGCATTCCGTCGAAGATACCCATGTTGTACGTGGCAGACGCAAAAACGAGCACCGGCGAGCGGAAGGACTGCGAGACCATCTCGGAAACAGGGGTCTTGGAGACGTCGTAGACGCGAACGTCGTGCACGCCCGCCTCGGCAAGCTTGGTCGAGAGGATATCCGCCGCGTTGGCAGTCCCACCGTAGATGGAGCCGTAGAAGATGGCAACGGACTTGTCCTCGGGCTCGTAGGCAGCCCACTTCTGGTAGCGGGAGAGAATCTGGTCAAAGTCTCGGCGCCAGATGTGCGCGTGCAGCGGCGCGATCTCCTTGATGTCGAGCTTGGAGGCCTTCTTGAGCAACGACGTCACCTGCAGGCCGTACTTGCCCACGATGTTGGTGTAGTAGCGGCGCGCCTCGTCCGCCCAGTCGCGCTCCCAGTCGACCTCGTCGGCAAAGATGGCGCCACCCATGGCACCAAACGCTCCAAAGGCGTCTGCCGAGAAGAGCGTACCCGTGAGCTGGTCGTAGCTCACCATGACCTCTGGCCAGTGAACCATGGGCGCAAGGACAAACTGCAGCGTGTGGCGCCCAAGGGAGAGGGTGTCGCCCTCCTTGACCTTGATGGCATGGGGCTCGGGGTCAAAGCCGTGGAACTGGCGGACAAGGTCGAAGGCCTTGGGGGTGCCAACGAGCTTGAGGTTGGGCCACCTACGGACCAGGTCGGGGATAACGGCGCAGTGGTCGGGCTCCATGTGGTCGATCACCAGGTAGTCCAGGGAGCGTCCGTCAAGGACGTGGGCAAGGTTCTCCTCGAACTGGCGCGAGACCGCCTCATCCACACCGTCGAGCAGGCAGGTCTTCTCGTCGAGGATGAGGTAGTTGTTGTAGGACATGCCATTGGGCACGGGATAGGTGTTCTCGAACAGCTGAATCCTACGGTCAGACGCACCTAGCCACCAGGTGTCCTCGCAAATCATGCGCACGTTGTACATTGTTCTCCCTTCGCCCGCCTCCGGGCTGTGCGGGCAGCGGAGGCCCGCGAATCGGCCATGTCCACGTCGAACGCCCCGCACGCGTCTCGGGGCGCTCGACCAGAGCTTGCATAGTCCGCTCTGATGATATGCGATTCCGTGGGGCTTCGTGCCCAGGGAGCTGAGAGAACCGCAAAGTCGTACGTGAGAAGCACCGTTCATCTGGGGAGGGAGAGGCCCCTCCCGGACGGTCAGTGGTACTAGAACGCGCCGCCCCCGCCTCCGCCACCAAAGCCTCCGCCACCGCCGGACGAGAAGCCGCCGCCCCCACCGCCGCCACTGGCGTCGATGGAGTTGGCGATGGCCGCCACGGAGGCATCGTGGATGGCGCCGCCAAAGACGTCCGCAGGGGAGCCCATGCCGGAGTGGCCAATGTAGTACCAGGAGTACACCGGCATGAAGTCCGGGTCGTCGATGAGCTCCGGCATCGCTACCTTGAGCTGCTCGATGACCTTGTCCGCAACGCCCAGCGCCACCGCCATCACCAGCAGGCGGTTCCAGAGGATAACGTCACTCGGCACTGCCTCATCGAGGCGGGTGAACTCCTGGAGCCAGCGCTTGAGGGCAAGGACCTTGGCCTTGGTCTCGATGGCCTCCGCGCTGATGTCCTTGAAGAACTTGCTGCTGAGCAGATACAGCGAAATGCCGCCGCATACGCCACAGATGGCTGCGACGCCCAGCGCGAGAAGGACGTCGCCTTCGAACATGATGCCGACGACGAACACCTCCAGGATTGCAGCGAGGATGGAAAGCGCGCCAAACAGCATGGCGATGCCATGCCCGGTGCCCTTAAGGGAACCGTTCCCGGAGAAACGCCGCAGGTATTCCGCATTGATTGACGACTGCCAGGACTCGTAGGCATCGGAGTATGCCTCGGGTGAGGACTTTGCATACTTCTTGATGGCAGAGAAGTAGAGTGCGGGCTCATCGCCGGTGTACGAGGGATCGTTGGGTTTCGAGATCTTGCGGGCAAGATGTCGGAAGAGGAAGTTGACTGCCGCAACATCCGCGCGTCGGGCAGACTCGCGCTCCGCGGGGGTGCCAAGCGTACCCAGAGGAATGGGGCCCACGACAGAGGCGCGGTAGTCTTCAACCTCCTTCGACCCGAGAATCTTCTTCTTGCTCAGCTTGACCTTGTCGAGCTGCACGACATGCTCGTCGGTAAGGCGCATGAGCGAGGCCGTGAGGCCATCCGGCCCGGCATCCTCCGCCGTGGCGAGCATGGCGAGAACAACCGGGTGGTCGCCCGTGGGCACGTCGCGGAAGTACTTGTCGTCAAACTGGGCCGTGTGCGTGGCCTTGTAGCGGCGCCTTGCGACTACGGTTGAGACGATGGCTGCTACGGCAAGGGCAAGGCAGAATCCCGTGACACCGTACATGGCAAAGCGGGCGGCAGCCCGACGCGCGTTTGCATCGTCGGCGTTCTTCTGCTCCTCGGCGAGGATGGTGCTCAGCATGGTACCCGAGGTCTCCGGGCATGCGGGGATCCAGCTTGCCGGGAAGGTGATGCGCGCCTCAGCAAACTCGCTCGTGCCAACGCCCGGAACGGTGTAGACGACGTCGTTCCCGTCGAACGCGAGACTTGCGTCCAGAGGACCGTGACCCCAGGCACGGACGTTGTCTCCACCCACCACAGATTCCCCGCTCGGCACCGGAAGGTGGATGGTGCAGGTGACGTTTTGCGACTCGACGTCCCAGCCGTCAGAGACGAACTTCCAGTACAGCTCTCCTGTGTCCGACCAGCGCGTGGCAATGCCGTCGGCGTAGTACGACACGTAGAAGTGCGCCGTTGTGTCACTTTGGGCAGAGTAGAGCTTGATCTGCAGGTAGGAGCCATGGTCTGTAATGGAGTAGGTCTCGTTTGCGCCCGCTGAGGATTCTGCGAAGGACCTGGCCTGGCCACCCTCCACAATGCCGGCATCGAGCACCTGGATGTTC
This sequence comes from uncultured bacterium, assembly GCA_905214175.1. Taxonomy (GTDB): domain Bacteria; phylum Actinomycetota; class Coriobacteriia; order Coriobacteriales; family Atopobiaceae; genus Tractidigestivibacter. The sequence continues at coordinate 3,955 of CAJMLD010000080.1, read as the reverse complement.
ACCGTGCGACCGTTGGAGCTGTTCTCCCCCTTGGGTATCTTCCAGTAGACGCCATGGAAGTCTCCGTCGAAGTCGAAGGTGCGCACCTCGGTCACCGTGAGTCCGCCAGACGAGTCCAGTGTGGCGTCGATGTTCGTCTGGTCCATGCTGTAGTCGTCCGCTCGTGCTGGCGAGACTCCGAGAGCCAGGACGAAGAGCACAGCAAGGAGCGGAAGCACGAGGAACGCGGACTGACAGCGCCGAAGAACGCAAGCAGGGTGCCAGGCTCTCATAGAATCCCCCAATGGACGGTTGTAGAAGACCTTGTGGCATCGCGACTCCAGAATACCAGAGCATGTCTTACGCCTCCGACCGCACGGGAGTGACGAATGCGCCGCAGATGGAGACCGTCCAACCAAGTGGAACGAGGACCTCTCCCCTCACCTCCCTCCCCGTGAACACCGCGGGATTGGTTGCCCCAAGGTCGAGAACGCGCATGCCCTCCTCGCCATCCCCTGGGGGGAGTATCCGCACGTGTGCACGAGACACCGCTCGCGAGTGAAGTACGATGTCGCTTGCTTGATCGCGACCGACGACCAGGCCCTCCTTGGGAATGGGAAGCCTCACGTCCACCGAGGGCGTGCGCACCCAGCAAAGCACCTTGCAGGCAGACGTTTGGCCACCAGCACTGGGAGCTGGCGTGGTACTGGCTGGCTCGCCAACGCCCGAAAGGTCGAGTGTGTCGTCTTCCCAACCAGATTCGGCAGGAGGCAGCCCCGCATCCCAGAGGAACGGCTCATCCTCCGCGAGCTCTGGCAACACCGACTCCTTGAGAGCCAACTCCGCTTGTCTCGTTGCGGATGCATCCGAACCAGACAGCCCCGCGTCGCCCTTTGCAGCGGGAAACTCGTAGAGACACCCGTAGCAGATGCGCATGTCCGCAAAGAGCTCTTCCCCGCAACGGGGACAAACCTTTGTCGCGTACCCGCTCATGACCCAGCCACCTCCCAGACGGGCTCCGGGAGCTCGGGGCATGGCCGAGCGGCACACTCTGACTCAAATGAGAGCGAGGTCACACGCAGCGTCTCCCCCACAAGAGGCCATGGGCACGGACTAGCCGGACGCTCGAAGGCGCAGAACGCCGCGGGATGAGAGAGGACGCGTCCCGGCGTGAGTGCCCGCTCGGAAGCAAGCACCTCTCCACGGCTTCCTACGAGGGCAACGTCGATGGGATATGCCATCCCATACGTGTGGATGGAACAGCATCTCATGAGAACCACGGGCCGGGCGGAAGGACCGGTGCCGAGAAGCCCCACGAGTCGCTCAAACCACGACGAGAGGACCCTGAACCCCAAGGTAGGCGAGCTCTGCTCAACTGTCGGGCTCTCTATTTCGACACACATCCACCTCATCAGACCACCACCCCCGGACGATACCTGTCGATAACAAGCGTCCGCTCGTGCCTCAGCTCAAGCGGCGCCGAATACGAGATGCCAGGAAGCCGCAGCTCTCTAGGCCATGGCCTAAACACGAGCGTGCAGGTGTAGCGCGTGAGCAGGGGTGCGACCGAGAGCAGGCTCTCTCCCTCCCCCGCCGAGACGCGCTCCGCCCTCACCTCCACGTCGCAGTGCGTCTCCCGGCCAAGCGCGGCGCGGAGGGCATCCTCGACAGCAGCGACGGACGCCGGCATGTTCTGCTCTCCTGCGGGAGAGACGCCCTCGGCGATGACCTCGTCGAGACTCAGGCGGTCAAACGCCGCACAGGCGTCGACAAACTCCATGAGGTTCACCACGACCAGGGCAACCACGATGACCACGGGCACGAGGACAGCAAGCTCCACGGTCATTTGCCCGGATTGATTTCCCGGACGTCGAGTAAAGCGCTGGCGAACCGCTGCCGACACAAGCCCGGTCATGATGGCTCCAAGAGGTCATCGAGCCTAATGGTGAGGGGGATGGAGATGTCAGTCCCCGGAATGGAGAGCTCCGCCACGGTGATCTCTCCATAGCCAAGGGAATCCGCCGCCCAGACGCCCAACGTCTTTGCCAGGTCGAAGGAGCTTGATCCCGCGGGCAGTGCCTCGATCATCTGCCGCGCCTTGCCCGCCGCGTCGTAGCCAGACTGGTCGAGAACGCGGGTCCACCCCACAAGCGCTGGCTTCATGAGTCTCATGTCCACGGGCTCGAACCCGCAGGCGGCAACCGTTTCCTTGATTTTGCCGCGCAGCCACGACCCCACCGTCCCGCCAAACACGTTGTCGAGCCTGTCGAGAAAGTCCGCCACTGTTGCGGACGTCGAATCATATCTTGAGCCGTATCCCACAAGCAGACGCCCCCAGAGCTCGCAGACTCCATCGAAGGCACCTCCCAGCGCAGATCCCACTCCCTGAGAGGTGACCCCATCGAAGAAGCTGGCCAGCACGTTGTTCTCGGCAGTCGACTCGTCCGGCGCAAGCGCCGCCGCCGAAACCGCAGACCCCGCGGGAAGCTCTCCCGAGGAGAGAAACGAGGCGGTGAGCTCGGTCGGAACAGTTGTTGCCCTTGTTCTCGAGACAACGGCAACGCAGCCCCAGGCCCCAGGAGGGCAGATGCGTGGTCGCACGACCGAGAGCTGGTCTACGGCACGCTCGAATGAGCCACGCGCCTCCTCGGCCTTGTCGCGCAGGCTCTTCTCGGCATCCGCCTGCTTGTTGCGCGCAGCCTCGTACTCCCTCGACGCGGCCACAACTTCACGCCAGTAGTGCTCAAAGCCGTTGTCCGTAGAGGTCGATGCCGCAGCAACCGCGCCCATGGTCGCAAGGTCCATGCCGCATGTCTCGCACCTAGTAACCTCACCCGCGTCGATGTCTTGGAGAGAGGCGTACCCTGCCGGGGAGCCCGTTGCAGCCAGGCACCGAACGGACGCGTGAAGCACCGTCCCTGCGTCCTCACTGGTACAGGGCCAGAGGTCATCGGTATAGAGGCTCGAGGCCTTGGTCTCTTCAGCGTTGTACGGAAGATCGGGAAGTTCGATCTGGACCGTGCCGTCCTCGTGCTCCACGTAGGTCCCGCCTCGCACCTGACGGAGAGCGTAGTCGTAGAAGGCAGAACGCGCCGCAGAGTTTGTGAGCTCGTTCACCGTTGAGTTGAGCGGCACCTCCTGGGCCGCGCGAGCCGCGTAATAGGCACGCGCCCGCAGGAGGGGAACGCCGAACCCCCACCCCTCCGCGCTTGGGTAGTGCGGGTTGCCCTCACCCGAAAGACCGGCGAGCGTGGTGGCACGCTCCTCCAGACAATAGGGAACAGCCCCGCAGTCCGCCATCCACCCACGCTGACGGGCCGCATCCGCCAGCGACTTCGCAGCATCCGCCTGCTGGGACAGCTCTTGCAGCTCTTCGGCATCCTTGTCCATCTCGTCCGACGAGAGCTCTAGGGCAAGCGAAGAGAAATCCGACTGCGACTCCACGGGAAACGGGATGGCACAGCCCACATAGGGAAGGCCCTTCGCTCGCGCGTTCTCGGCGACACAGGTGGCGGAGTTGGCAACCACGACCGCGGGCAAGATCTTCTCCAGGCGCTCGAGGCCCTCAGATGCACTTCTCGCAAAGTCCTGCCTGGCATCGAGGACCTTTTTCCCCGCATCGCAGACGCTTCCCCCAAAGGTCGCGACACCAGGTATGCAGGAGAGCACAAGACCGGCCCCGAAGACCGTCACACCGAGAAGTCCAAGGCTCAGCACACAGGCGTCGAGAACCCGAGCAATCGTGACATAGGCGGCGACAGAATTTGAGCCTGCCATGGCTGCAGCATCTGCTACGGGCTGGACCTCGTACGAGCGCGCCATCACCCACTCCGCAGAGGCAGCCGCAAAGACCAGCGATATGCTCACAAGCAGGGCAACCGCCACGGCAACCGTGGTGTACCCTCCCTCGTCATCCAGGAAGAGCGATGGCCGCGAGCAGGCCCACCGCGATGGGCAGGTCGAACCCCGACCCCGT
>CAJMLD010000079.1 GCA_905214175.1 uncultured bacterium | reverse complement strand
CCCGAGTGCGTGAAGGGTGGTCTCTCGATGGACAAGGACCAGCTCATGGCTGCCGGTGTCAACCAGAGTCACACGCACGTGGACTTCATGGTGGGGTCTGATGACCTCAACATCTGGGGCGTTGCTGCCGACGGTACCGAGACCCCCGTCTTCATCAACGGCCAGTGGCCGTGGGAGTAGCGGTAAGAGGAGCGTTTGTTCCATCGGGGCGGGGGCCTGAGGTCAAGGTGATGCGTCAAACCCGCACGTGGTAGAATTGCGCTGCTACAGTGGCCATCGCCACGCCATGCGCTCTTAGCTCAGTTGGTAGAGCAGGGGACTTTTAATCCCAAGGTCGAGGGTTCGACCCCCTCAGGGCGCACCAGCAAACACGCAGGTCAGGGCGCTAGCCGCTCTGGCCTGCTTTGTGTTGTCTGCCCCACCAGCTGGGAGCTCTGGTCGTCCCGCTTTGTTTCAAGCAGAAATCTTTTCTCGTCCGCACTTGCCAGCGAGGCCCATGCGGGCCTATAGTCGCGCATAGCAACGACAGCCGCGCGAGAGATCGCGTGCCACTTTTTGAAGGGGTGACCAACGCATGATTTGCATCACACGCAGCCATAACGTGGTCTCCCTTCGACGCCAGAACCGACGAATCAGCCCCGCGATGTCGCGCGCGCTGGCATAGGTTCTTGTCGTCCTACTTTTCACAGGCAGTTCAAGACAAGGCACCCAGCAGCGCCCGGCACGATCGGGGGCTCTTCGTGACGTCGCGGCACAACCACGGCGCTCGTTTGTTCGCATGTCTGCAAGGGGTATCAAGGCCCAACAACAGAAAGGTGCACCAACATGGCTGAGAAGGAAAAGGTTGTCCTCGCGTATTCCGGTGGTCTGGACACGTCCGTCATCGTGAAGTGGCTGCAGGTCGAGAAGAACATGGACGTCATCGCAATCTGCGGTAACGTTGGCCAGGACGAGAAGGACCTCTCCTGGATTAAGCAGAAGGCCCTCGACATGGGCGCCATTGCCTCCGAGGCCGTTGACATGCGCGAGGAGTACGCCGAGACCATCGTCTCCAAGGCCATCTGGGCAAACGGCAAGTACGAGGGCATCTACCCCCTGCTTTCCGCGCTCTCTCGCCCCATCATCTCCAAGCACCTCGTGGACATCGCGCACCAGTACGGCGCTAAGTACATTGCCCACGGCTGCACCGGCAAGGGCAACGACCAGGTGCGTTTTGAGACCTCCATCCGGGCGCTCGACCCGTCGCTCGAGATCATCGCGCCGGTGCGTGAGTGGGACCTCACCACGCGTGACTCCGAGATGGAGTGGGCCAAGGCCAACGGCGTGCCCGTGCCCACCACCCACAAGAAGCCCTATTCGATCGACGACAACCTGTGGGGCCGCGCCATCGAGTGCGGCGTTCTTGAGGACACCTGGAACGAGCCACCCTCGGACATCTGGACGATGACCAAGAACCCCGAGGACTGCCCTGCTGACCCCGAGACCGTTGTGATTGGCTTTGAGGGCGGTCTTCCCGTCTCGATCAACGGCGAGAAGATGTCGCTGCTTGACTGCATCATCAAGGCCAACGAGATCGCCGGCCGCAACGGCTTTGGCCGCATTGACATGATTGAGGACCGCGTTGTGGGCATCAAGAGCCGTGAGTGCTACGAGTGCCCCGCCGCGCTTCTTCTCATCCAGGCCCACCAGTCGCTCGAGACCCTGTGCCTCGACGCCGAGACCCTGAAGCAGAAGGCCAAGCTCGATGTCGAGTGGGCGTCCACGGTCTACCGTGGCCTCTGGTATTCGCAGAACCGCGAGGCCATCGACGCCTACAACGCCTACACGCAGAAGTACGTGACCGGTGAGGTGCGCATCAAGCTCTGCAAGGGCGGCCTGTTCGTCGACGGCCTGCGCTCGCCGTACAGCCTGTACGACTACAACCTGGCCACCTACGACGAGGGCGACACCTTCGATCACACGGCCTCCAAGGGCTTCATCACCATCCACGGCCTGCAGTCCAAGACCTGGTCTCGCGTCCAGGGCCCCGGCTCCAAGCTGCAGTAGGAACGTTGTTGGACGGGACAGACTCGGCCCGTCCGGCACATGCGCGGGAAACGATGCCGCCGTCGGGGGCTCCCGGCGGCGGCTTTTCTACCAGCTCGTTTGCGCGGGCTGTTGCGGTAAGCTAGCAGGCACAATGGCACGGTATCGAGAGGGGCTCGCATGGCACTGTGGGGCGGTAGGTTCGAGAAGGGCGTCGATGCCTTCACGCAGGAGTTTGGCGCGTCGCTCGAGGACGATAAGGCGATGGCGCAAGAGGACATCAAGGGTTCTCGCGCGCACGCCAAGATGCTGGCCAAGCAGGGCATTATCTCGAACGAGGACGCTGCGGCAATCGATGCTGGTCTCGAGAAGATCTCTGGCCAAATCTCAGACGGTACCTTTGCTTGGGACGTGAACGACGAGGACGTTCACATGGCCGTCGAGAAGGCCCTTACCGCAGACATTGGCACTCCCGGCGCGCGCCTGCACACGGGCCGCTCCCGCAACGACCAAGTAGCCACCGACATCCGCCTCTATGCCAAGCGTTTGTGCGAGGAACTCCTCGAGGGCAACGTCGAGCTGCGTCGCACTCTTCTGGACGTTGCCGAGAAGAATGTGGGCGTGGTGATGCCGGGCTACACGCACCTGCAGCACGCGCAGCCGGTGCTCTTCTCGCACCACATACTGGCGTACTTCTGGATGTTCTCGCGCGACTACACGCGTCTTGTTGCCGCTCGTACCGCAGCTGACGCCAACCCGCTGGGGTCTGCGGCGCTTGCCGGCACCACCTACCCGCTCGACCGCGAGTACACCACCCAGCTCCTAGGCTTTGACCACGCAATCCCCAACTCGATGGACGCCGTCTCGGACCGCGACTACCTGCTGGACCTTGACTACGCCTGCGCCGTGAGCATGATGCACCTCTCGCGCCTGTGCGAGGAGATTGTGCTTTGGAGCAGCACGGAGTTCGGCTTCATCACGCTCTCTGACAGCTACTCTACCGGCTCGTCCATCATGCCTCAGAAGAAGAACCCCGACTTTGCCGAGCTCACGCGCGGCAAGACGGGCCGCGTCTATGGGGACCTCATGGCGCTGCTCACAACCATGAAGTCGCTGCCGCTGGCCTACAACAAGGATCTCCAGGAGTGCAAGGAGGGGCCTGCTGACGCGGCCAAGACCCTGCTCGATTGCATGGCCATTGCCGCCGGCATGCTCGAGACCATGACCGTGAACGCCGATGCCATGCTCAAGCAGGCGGGCAAGGGCTTTACTGCTGCCACAGACGTCGCCGACTACCTGGCAAAGAAGGGCATACCGTTCCGCGAGGCGCACGAGGTGGTTGGCAAGCTCGTCCTGTACTGCGAGAAGCACGGCAAGGGGCTCGAGGATTTGACTGCGGAGGAGTTCAAGGCGGCGAGTCCCCTCTTTGGGGAGGACATCGCGCAGGACCTTGATCCGGCCGGCATTGCCAACGCCCGCACCACCTACGGCGGTACTGGCGAGAAGGCCGTGCGCGTCCAGCTCACCGAGGCCAAGACGCGCCTAGAGGCAGACGAGCGCCGGTAGCCAGCAAGGTGATTCGTGAAAGGCGGGGGCGGACGCGCGAGCGCGCATCCGCCCCTTTCCGTATAACAGGTGGCTTGGAGCGGGCGACAGAAGATTGACCGGCAGCTCTCGTTAGTATCTGCGCCAGGCGCTAGTCCCCAAACAGCCTGTGCGTGCGAGAGCGCATGGTGGCAGTGCGCTCGCCGGTTGCTGCGGCGTCTTTGCGGTACGTTCGTCCGTCAAACAGCAGCACATCGCCCTCGCGAGTGCCCGGTGGCAGCTGCGCGCGGGGCACGTTGCGCATGCGACCCAGACCCGCTTCTACGACGGCGATGTCACCCTCAAAACGGTCCACGATGACTCGTTCCATGCGGTACTCCTTCCTGCGTGCGCTACCACCCAGGCGGGTTTGGCGCTAGGTTGGCGGGTGGCACTTCGAGCAAGGCTCGAGCCCGGCGTTCTTTGCCTCGGAGAGGCTCATGGGAATTTTGTTCTTCTTGAGATACTGGCATCCGTCTCGATGGTACTTCTTGCCGGTTTTTGTCGCGTATACGGTTGGGTCAGAATTATTGCCGGTATCAGCCTGGGCCCCGGACGACTCTGCCGCGGCCGCAGCGGAAGAGGCGCTGGTTGCCGCCGTGTCTCCGGCCACAACGGCTCCGTCCTTCTCGGTGCTGACCGAGAGGTTTGTCCCATCGGACTCGATGGTCACGGTTCCGTTGGCTCCCGTTCCGTACACCGTTGTGCCCGAGAGCGCATCGAGCGCCTCTTGCGTTGGGTGCCCGTAGGAGTTGCCAATGCCGTAGGAGATAACGGCATAGGTTGGGCTTAGCCTCGCTATCAGGCTTGCGTTGGTCGAAGTTCTGCTCCCATGGTGTCCCACTTTAAGGACGTCTACGTGAGAGTTACATGCCTGCGAGATAAGGCTGGAGGAGGCATCGCCCGTGAAGAGGAAGGTGTTCTGCCCAAACGTTACCAGCACGATAGCGGAGGCGTCGTTGAGGTCGTCGAACGAGGCGCCGCTCTGCGGCCCCAGAATCTGTATCGAGTACGTGTCGCTGTCGCCAATGGTCTTACCGGCTGCCGCGCCGTGCGTCTCTATGCCGCGCGACTCGATGGCATCGAGGAAGTTCTCGAAGGTCCGTGTGTTGGTGGAAGCGTCGGGCGCCCAGATCTCGCCCACTTCGAGGGAGGAGATGACCGTGGTCAGGCCTCCAATGTGATCCTCGTGGGGATGCGTGGCAACCACGTAATCTATGCGGGAGTAGCCCAAATCCTTGATGTACGAGAGGACCTTCCCACCAGTGTCCGTGGGTCCACCGTCTATGAGGAGGCTCTTGCCGTCCGGCAGCTCGATGAACTCCGAGTCACCTTGCCCAACGTCGATGAAGTGAGCCTTGAGCGTTCCCTCGGGTTGGGGCGTGGGTTTCTTGGCGAGGGCAGCAGCCTTGAGGGAATCTACCTCGCTGGCATCCATGTGCTTGGACATGAAGGATGCTGCACTCTCGATTGCTGCGTCGATGTCCGCGTCGCTCATGGCAGAGAGATCGCTTGCCGAGTAGGAAACCTCCGCATGAGCGGACGCTTCGTTATCGACGGTGATGCTCGTGCTCGAGTTGCTCTCAACGAGCGTTCCGTCAGCCGCTAGGAGGTAGTGGCTTGCTGGGGTTACGGTGTACGTTCCGGTCTCAAGGTTCTTGGTGGTATCGCTCGAGAAAGAGACCTCGATGGTTTGGGCTCCTCCGCCCTGCTTGGCCACGTTTGCCCATGCTCTGGCGCCAGTTGAATCAAACGACTGGTCGCCACTAGCGGCGAGGATCAGCGTACCCGTACGCGCGGGCGTCGCTTCTTGCGAGACCTGCGTAGGCCGGGGGTCCGGGCTGGCCTCCTGCGGGGTCCCGGCTCCCGCGCTCCCTACGATGCACAGGAAGACAAAGAGCACAAGGGCTACGAGCATCCCCTTCTTCTTGATGCTTTTGCCTCGTGTGCCTGCTGTGCGCCGTGTTCGCAGCGTTTTTCTCGCCTTCATTGGTTGTGCCCCCGACGGTCTATAGCTAACTCACGGGTACGTTTGTTTAGGTATTTATAAATCTTTCCCTGGGGTGCAGCGCGGGGGTGTTCTATTGGCGTGTAGTAGACGGCGATGAACGCATCGTGCGCTCCGGCAAGTCTTTGTGCGTTGGGTACCGTTTACCCGAAAAGTCGGCCGTCCATCTAGTATGGGCGGAGTGATGCTGTAGGATACGTAATAAGAACACGTGTTCTGCTATTTTTACTGGGACAGGAGGATGCATGGACAGCAACCGCAGCGCGGACAAGTTGCAGAGGATGGTCCCCGCCGACGATGAACTCGAGGTGTCGGAGCCAGATTATATGGTGCCTCAGCAGTTGGGAAACAGTCCCTTTGAGTTGAGCAGGCGGGCGCGCGTAATCGTGACGGTGGTGCTCGCGGTGCTGGCGATTGTCTCGGCATTCCCCTTGGCAACGCACTTCTCGTCACCAGAGACCTATTCCGGCGTCACCCAAACCCTCGAGGAACAAAAGAGCACCGCGTTGGGGCTCGTAGCAACTGCCACAACGGCATCCGTGGCGGTCTCGGCAATACCGGACGACGTGGGTACGCCTATTGCCAACCAACTGGCAGATCTCTCTGGCAAGCTTGCGGTGGTTCTTGCCATCATCTACCTCGAGAAGTTCCTTCTCACCACCTTTGGGCTCATTGCCTTTAGGTGCTTTGTGCCTACGGGCATCGCGCTTCTGTGCCTGTGGCTGTGGCTGCGCGGGAGGTGGAACCCCAGCCGCGTTCTGTTCGTTTGGGGCGTCAAGCTCCTGGTGGTGGCGTTGGCGCTGGCAACCCTTGTGCCGGTGAGCGCCGGTCTCACTCAAACCATAACCAACCAGTACCAGACGTCCCTTGCGGCAGAGGAGGCAAGCCAAGAGGCCAACGAGACAAGCGAGACTGTCTATGAGGACAATGCCAGCCAGGACACAGGGGAGAACCAGAACATCCTCGAGATGCTGGGGTCCGCCATTTCAAGCGGGGTTGATGCGCTTGCCTCTGGTGCCGCGGATGCCGCCAACGCGGTGGGCGAGCAGCTCAACAAGCTCATCGATGCCGTGGCAGTGAGCATCGTGACGTCATGCCTTGTTCCTCTCGCCGTACTGCTGCTCTACCTTTGGCTCATTAAACTCTTCACTGGCGCAGACCTTACGGGCTACATATCCAAGGCTCAGGGTGCGGCAGGTTCTGCCGTGCGCGGAGCTGGGGCAGCCACACGGAGCGCATCAAGGCGGCATCGCGCCTCCACATCCAACTAGGATGCCGCGGTAGAATCAAAGTACCAAAGACCTCGCTGCGAAAGGAACGCAGATGATCGATCGCTACACCCGTCCCGAGATGGGCCACATCGTCTCGCTG
>CAJMLD010000078.1 GCA_905214175.1 uncultured bacterium | reverse complement strand
CGATGGACGGGTCGAGCGCGGAGCTCGAGCTGGCCAGCGGGTCCACGGCCGGGTAAATGCCCAGCTCGGTGATGGAACGCGAGAGGACCGTGGTTGCATCCAGGTGCGTAAAGGTCGTTGCAGGGGCAGGGTCGGTAAGGTCGTCTGCGGGGACGTAGACGGCCTGGACCGAGGTAATGGAGCCCTCCTTGGTGGAGGTAATGCGCTCCTGCAGCTCGCCCATCTCGGTTGCCAGCGTAGGCTGGTAGCCAACGGCGGACGGCATACGGCCGAGAAGAGCCGAGACCTCGGAGCCCGCCTGCGAGAAGCGGAAGATGTTGTCGATGAAGAGCAGGACGTCCTGACCCTGGTCGCGGAAGTACTCGGCGGTGGTGAGGCCGGCGAGGGCGACACGCATACGCGCTCCAGGCGGCTCGTTCATCTGGCCGTAGACCAGGCAGGTCTTGTTGATGACGCCAGACTCGCTCATCTCGAGGTAGAGGTCGGTACCCTCACGGGTACGCTCGCCGACGCCGGTGAACACGGAGGTGCCGCCGTGCTGCTGGGCAAGGTTGTTGATGAGCTCCTGGATGAGGACCGTCTTGCCAACGCCGGCGCCGCCAAAGAGGCCGGTCTTACCGCCGCGGACATAGGGCTCGAGAAGGTCAATGGCCTTGATGCCGGTCTCGAAGATCTCGGTCTGGGTGGTGAGCTCGTCGAAAGCTGGCGCCGGGTGGTGTATGGGGTAGTACTGGACGTCGTCGGGGACGGGCTTGCCGTCAACCGGCTCGCCCATGACGTTCCAGACTCGACCAAGGGTCGAAGGGCCCACGGGCATCATCATAGGGTGCCCGGTGTCCTTGACGCGCAGGCCGCGCTGAAGGCCGTCGGTGGACGACATGGCTACGGTGCGGACGATGTCGCCAGCAAGCTGGGACTCGACCTCAAGCACCGTCTTCACTCGTCCGATGGGCGTATCGTCGTCGACGAGAAGCGCCGTGTAGATCGAGGGGACCTTGTCGTCGAACTTGACGTCGACAACGGGTCCGACGATACGGACGATGCGTCCCTCGCCAACGCTCTTGTTGAGCTTGTTGAAGGTGGCCTCCTCAAGAGGGGTGCGCACCTGTTCGGTGGTTTCTGCCATTAGTAGCTGTCCTCCAATGCAGCCGCACCGCCAATGATCTCGGTCAGCTCGGTGGTGATGGCGCCCTGGCGCTCGCGGTTGTATGTGCGGCCGAGCGAGCTCAGGACCTCTTTCGCGTTGTCGGTGGCCGACTGCATGGCACGACGACGAGCGGCGTGCTCGGCTGCAGCCGAGTCGAGAAGCGCGTGGAAGATGACTGTCTTGATGTAGGCGGGCATCAGGTACCCCAGGACCTCCTGCGCGGAGGGCTCGAAGGCGTAGTCGGAGTAGAACTTGTGGTCAACCTCCGAGAGGGCCTCCTTGGTACGGGGCGCGTTGGGCATCATGAGCTTCTCCTGCGTAACCGGCAGAAGCTGCTCGGTGACCTGCGTCTGATCGACGCGGTTCTTTGCGTGCCAGTAGCACAGCACAACACGGTCGATGCGACCCGAGGCGTAGGCATCCATCACGTACGTGGCAATGCGGTCTGCCTCGTCCTGGTTGGGCTCGGAGGAGATCCCCACGAATGACATGACCGGCTTCACCTTGCGGAAGGTGAAGTACTCGGTAGGCTTCCTGCCACAGGTGATGACCTCAGACGAGACGCCCTTCTCCTTGAGCTCAGCCATCTCGCGCTCGACCGTACGCTGCTGGAGCAGGTTAAACCCGCCGGCAAGCCCACGGTCGGACGCAACGAGAATGAACAGGACGTTCTTCTCGGACGAGCGGCCGCAAAGCAGAGGCTGGGAGTCATCGAAGCCGGCGCTCGCAACGTTTGCGAGCATATTGGTGATAGCTTCCTTGTACGGTGTAGCCTCGTCCGCCCTCTTGAGCGCCGAACGGATGCGCGCAGTGGAAATCATCTCCATGGTACGCGTGATCTGCATGGTGCTCTTGATGGAGGACATGCGCCGCTGTATTTCGCGAAGGTTGGCCATCGCTCGCTACTCCTGGCCCTTCTCCGCGTCCTGGCCGGGCATCGCAACGTTCTCGGGGGCCTCGGTCTTCTCGGCGGCGTGCTCGACGTCGCGTGCCTTGGCCTTGTTGGGGTGCTCGAGCATGAACTGGGCCTTGTAGTGCTTGATGTGCTCCTTGAGACGACGCTCCTGATCCTCGGAGATCTTGCCCTCGAGGAGCGAGGCGCGCAGCGCGGGGTGCTTCTCGGCCATGTACTTGGCAAGCCCGTCGCGGAACAGGCTCACGTGGTTGAGGTCGATGTCGTCGAGGAAATCCTCCTTGCCGGCGAAGACCGAGATGATCTCGTCAGGCGCAGCCAGGGCGGCAAAACGACCCTGCTTGAGGAGCTCCATCATGTGGGCACCGTGGTTCAGCTGGTACTGCGTGGTGGCATCGAGGTCGGAACCAAACTGCGCGAACGCCTGCTTGTCGCGGTATGCAGCAAGGTCAAGGCGCAGCGTACCGGCTACCTGCTTCATAGCCTTGTACTGGGCGTCGCCGCCAACCCTGGAGACCGAGATGCCCACGTCCACAGCGGGGCGCTGGCCCTGGAAGAACAGGTTGGTCTGCAGGTAGATCTGGCCATCGGTGATGGAAATCACGTTGGTCGGGATGTAGGCAGAGACGTCGCCCTCCTGTGTCTCGATGATGGGGAGCGCCGTGAGCGAGCCGCCGCCGTTCTCGTCGGACAGCTTGCAGGCGCGCTCGAGGAGACGCGAGTGCAGGTAGAAAATGTCGCCAGGGTACGCCTCGCGTCCAGGTGGACGGTGCAGCGTCAACGACATCTGACGGTATGCCACGGCCTGCTTGGAGAGGTCGTCGTAGACCACGAGGACGTGGGCGCCAGGATGCGTGGCGTCAGCGGGGTTGCCGTTGGCGTCGTTGTACATGAAGTACTCGCCGATAGCCGCGCCAGCCATGGGTGCAATGTACTGCAGCGGCGCAGAGTCGGCTGCGGTAGCGGCAACGATGACCGTCTTGTCGAGGACACCGTGCTGGGCCAGGGACTCCCTGATCGTAGCGACCGTCGAGGCCTTCTGGCCAATGGCCACGTAGATGCAGAGCATGTCCGTGTCGCGCTGGTTGACAATGGTGTCGATTGCAATGGCGGTCTTACCCGTCTTGCGGTCACCAATGATAAGCTCGCGCTGGCCACGGCCAATGGGTACCATGGCGTCGATGGCAAGAAGACCGGTGAGCACGGGCTCGCAGACGGGCTGGCGAGCCATGATGCCGGGGGCCTTGAACTCGATGGGACGACGGTGCGTGGAGTCGATGGGGCCAAGTCCGTCGATGGGCTGGCCCAGGGGGTTCACCACGCGACCGAGCATGGCGTGACCCACGGGGATGTCCATGACGCGGCCGGTTGTACGACACTCGTCACCCTCCTTGATGGAGTCAACGTCACCGAAGAGGACAGCACCAACCCTGTCCTCCTCGAGGTTCTGTGCAAGACCGTAGACGCTGCGGCCCGTCACAGAGCTCGTAAACTGCAGAAGCTCGCCTGCCATTGCGGTCTTGAGGCCCGAGATGTACGCGATGCCGTCACCCACCTGCGTGACGACCGACGCCTCCTGGCGGTCGACCGTGGCATTGATGGCCGAGAGCTGCTCGCGCAGGGTGCTCATGATGCGCTCGGAGCTAATCGACGAGTCAATCGTAGCCTGCTCGTTTTCTGTCACTGCTCTTCACCTCCGATGAATGCTGAGGAGAGCGTCTTCCTGATGTGCGAGAGCTGGGCACGCACTGAAGCGTCCATGCGCTTTCCGCGCGCCTCGAGAAGAACTCCGCCAAGAATGCTTGGATCAACGCGCTCGACGAGATAGACGGGTGCCTTGAGCAGCTTCTCGGCCTGAGTGCGGACCTTGTCGCGCAACGCGTCGTCCATGGGAACGGCCGTGGTGATGGTGACCGAAACGGTCTTGTCCTCGCTGTCCAGGAGCTCCTTGTACCTCTTGGCAACCTGATCAATGAGGCCTGCGTCATCCTCAGCCTGCATGGCGGAGAGGGTCTCCAGCACCTCGGGCGAGAACTTCTTGGCATGTTGCCACTGCACCAGGTCGGCGTTTGCGCGGCCCTCTTGACGAGCCGCATCGAGCAGGGCCCTGGTGTAGGCCTCCGCCTTCTCTTCGTCGGGTTGCTTAATGCTCATCGGGGGCACTCACTTCCGCGAGGTACTTCTCAGCAAGCCTACGCTGCTGATCCTCGGTAAGGTCGTTGCCAATGATCTTGCTCGCGATCTCGACGGAGAGGTCGACGACGGAGTTCGAGAGCTCAATCGTGGCCTTGCGGCGCTCAGAATCGACGGCGCCATGCGCCTTTGCAATGATGTCAGCCGCCTCGTGCTGCGCCTTGGCAAGAATCTGGGAGCGCTCCTCCTCGGCCTCTTTCTTGGCCTCAGAGATGATCTCCTCTGCCTTGCGGTTGGCGTCGACGAGCTTGTCCTCGTAGCTCTGGGCCTCAGCAGCCGCCTTTGCCTTTGACTTCTCGGCGGAGTCCAGGTCATCCTGGATTTTCTGCTGACGCTTCTCCATCATCCCCAGAATCGATGGCCAAGCGAGCTTGGCCATGATGAGCCAGATGACAAGGAAAGCGATGAGCGCGGGGATGAACTCCGCGGGCTTTGGCAGAAGGAGATCAGGGCCGCTGGGACTTTCGGCGAGGGCGACGGTGGGCAGTGAGAGGACCGTGCCTAGCATGAGACCAGCGACGGTCGCAATGCGCGCGCTCCCCTTCATGTTCCTGTTCATACGTCCCTCCAACTCAGCTTGTATGACGTGTTGTTCCATACCTCTAGGAGGCAATCAGCGTCACGACGAAGCCGATAAGGGCAAGCGCCTCGACGAATGCGGAGCCCAGAATGAAGACTGTGAACAGACGACCCTGGACCTCAGGCTGACGCGCCATCGACGTGGTTGCGCCGTAGGCAGCAAGGCCGATACCGATGCCGGCGCCAATAACACCGAGACCATAACCAATGACTCCCACGATTCCTCCTTTGTCACTCGCCTGGACCAGGCGAACTCTGACGTCGTGCTATGCAGAAGCGGTCGTGTTCCGCTTGTTGCCTAAGTAGCTACTCTTCCTCTTCCACGAGCTGGATGTAGACGGCCGAGAGCAGGGTGAAGACATATGCCTGGATG
The DNA here is from genome assembly GCA_905214175.1 of uncultured bacterium. Lineage (GTDB taxonomy): Bacteria > Actinomycetota > Coriobacteriia > Coriobacteriales > Atopobiaceae > Tractidigestivibacter. The sequence continues at coordinate 1,824 of CAJMLD010000078.1, read as the reverse complement.
ACGGCCACCAGAATCTCGACCAGGTAGATAACGATAAGGATGAGAACCCAGAAAATCGAGGCGGCCGCTCCGCCAAGCGCTGCAGCCGAGAAGCCCTGAAGCAGCGGCTCGAAGAAGAGCGACGCGAGAATGGCAAACGTACCCATGACCACGTGGCCAGCGAACATGTTGCAGAAGAGTCGGACGGCCAGGGTGATAAGGCGCAGGAACGTCGAGAAGAGCTCGATGATCCACACCATGATGGCCATGGGAAGGGGCAGGCCCTTGGGGGCAAAGCTCCTAAGGTACCCGAGAACGCCCAGGCGCTTGATGCCCACCGCGATGAAGTAGACGAACGAGACGAGGGCGAGTGCCGCGGTGACGCCTATGGTACCGGTGCCGGGGTGGCAACCAGGAATGATGCCCACGATGTTGTTGAAGAGGATGAAGAAGAACAGGGCCGCGATGAACGGGAAGTGCTTCTTCCAAGTGTCGCCCAGGATGGACTTGCACATGTCGTCACGGGTGAACTCGACGAGGTACTCCATGCCGTTCACGAAGAAGCCCTGCGGGACGAGGCTTTGTGCCTGCTTCTTCTTGAACACAGACATGACAACAAAGAGCAGCGCGATGGCGACGAACATCCAGAAGATGTACTGGGTGAGGCCAACCGTGGTGTCTCCGACGACGGCATGGCTCATGAAGCCGTCGAGCAGCTCGTCCATCGCGTCGGGCAGCTTGGAAAGCGCGTCCACTATTCGTCCTTCCTTCCACACTTCGTCCCCGAACAACCGAGAAGCAACCTTCCGATATGCCCCTTGGCTGCGCGCACGAATCCTATTCTACCCACTCCATGCAGGGATTTATTCGCGTCTCCCGTGTACGGCAACGAGCAGAGCCCCGCATTTGCGACCCCCAAGCGCGCCCCTTCGCAAGGCGAAGCTTCGGTTGTTCAAAAAGCAAGGACGGATATTAGCACTTTGGGAGTACCCGGGAATCAAGTTCAGACTATTTTTTGAACAAGATTCAATAAGTAACTCTCTTTGTCGCTGCTAACTGGGAATTCTTGTGGCTCAGCCCCCGTACTCCCATTCTTTTGGTCTACTGCAGCATCATCAAATTTGCACGGATGGCACAAATCGCACACTACCGCGGGGTTCCCGAGGTACTACCTAGGTACTACCAAAGGAGTATCCCGGAACACCCTATTTATGCGGGCTTCTCCGCCACGAGACAAGCCCCGCGACGGTCACAAAAGCAAGAAATGAGAGAGCCGCCGCGCCACCGAACGGTAGCGTGGCGGTGGGGTTTGCCAGGTGAACGGCAAGCACAACGAGCTGAATCCCAAAGAACGAGGCCAAAACGCTCCCCAGGCCTGCCGCCATGGAGGGCCTGTTCTTACTCGCCGCCTGATAGAGCACGAAAAGGACGGGCGTGGCAGCGAGAAGCCCCACTGCCACGCCCAGAAAGATCCAGAGCGTCATGCTACTTGGTGCCGTAGATGCGGTCGCCTGCGTCGCCCAGGCCAGGCAGAATGTAGGCGTTCTCGTTAAGGCACCTGTCAACCGAGCAGGTGTAGAGACGAACATCGGGGTCGTAGTCGAGAACGGCCTTGACTCCTTCAGGGCAGGACACGATGGTGAGGCAGCGGATGTCCTTCACGCCGGCCTCGCGGAGGAACTGGATTGCCGCCGTGAGCGAGCCGCCCGTCGCGAGCATGGGGTCAACAACCAGGCAGGTGCGGTTCTCAACGTCGGGCGGGAACTTGCAGTAGTACTGGTGGGGAATGTGGGTCTCGGGATCGCGGTACATACCCACGTGTCCCACGCGCGCAGACGGAACGAG
>CAJMLD010000077.1 GCA_905214175.1 uncultured bacterium | reverse complement strand
TGGATGTAGTCCTCAGATAAGGTGCTCGCCACCGACTTGCGGAACGTCGGCATCCAGAAAACGACCTTTCGATAGTCACTTAGGTGGAATGCTTCATTGACCTTCTCCGACACAACAGGGTCGTCTTCGAATAGATAGTCAAGCCTTGGATAGCCGGTGACGGCCGACTTCTCTAGCGGATACTGCCAGTACTCCGCGAGTCCTTTTGCGGCAAGCGGACCAGTGGCAGTCATGAGATCCCAGCGCGTAACGTCTGAAGCGGGATCTGCACCCTTGGGAGCTTTATATCCCCAGCCATGAGATAGATAAACCAATTCTTGCTCATCTCTTTTGGCTAAGCGCGACATAAGATTGCAATGGTCAAAAATGAGCCACCGGCACGTCGCGAGTGCCTTCGCAAGGTTGTGGTTCACGCCCCAGGGACCGACGGAGGTCTTGCACACGAACTCTGTGTTCGGCCACCTGTCGGGCTCGGCTTCCTTGAGTCTCACCGCAGCGTCCAGGTCGTCCACAGCCCACACGACCCGGTAGCGCTCGAGGTAGCCCGCCTCGCGCATGTGGTCGTAGAGCGCGTAGGCATTGTCTGAGAGGTCTCCCTCGCTCTCGAGCACGACGAGGCGCCCGTCGATTGGCAACCTCTGGAACCTCGCGTACTCCCGGCGGTACAGAGCGTCGTCCGCGCGATAGCGGATGGCGTTGGGCGCGCGCCGGAGCGACCCGGCGATACCGTACTTCCTTATCTTCTGGGCAATTTTCATGAGCAGTTACCTCCTCACGGCGTGCAGCAGCTTACTCGCAACGAGCCGCAGGTCCCTGAAGTAGAGCAGCGCGATCACGACGAAGAGCCCGCCCACTACGCCGTACATGGGGAGCGGCTCGGATATGAGCAGCAGCGCAACTGACTGGACGACGAGCAAGAGGTAGCTCGCCACGTCGCGGCCGAGCCTCACGCGCAGCCGGATGTACTTCCTCGACTGCCCCAGGCGGATGACCCACACCTCCACGTAGCAGACGGCGGTGGATATCGCCGCGCCGAGCGGCCCCATGAGGGGCACCAACACGAAGTTGAGTGCAACGTTTGTCACGGCTCCCGCCACAGTCGAGGTGGCGAAGACCTTGGAGTCCTTCACGGCGGTGAAGAAGCCGCCCACGTAGCCGGAGAGCGCGCCGAACAGGATCGCGATGGTGAGCCAGGGCACGTACTGCCAGGCCACGTAGAAGTCGTTGGCATAGAGGAAGCGCGCCAGCACCTTGTCGGCCACGATGATGGCCGAGCACACCAGCGTCATGAGGCAGTTGTAGGCGGCGTAGGTGTGCGCGAAGAAGCCGTCCCTGTCCTCCGGGTCGAAGTCCTTCACCGAGGAGAGCGACCAGGCCTGGTTGAAGATGGTCTGGAAGACGTTGAGGATCGAGGGGATCTTAGAGGCCACCGAGTACACGCCGTTGGCCGCGATGCCGCAGAAGAAGATGACGATGTAGCGGTCGGAGACGTTGTTCACCCACCAGGCGATGCTGTTGGCGATGAGGGGTCGGGCGTAGGCGAGCATCTCCTTGGACTGCTCGGCATATCTCTTCGTCAGGTGCGTGTCGCGCGGCATCTTTGCGGCGATGGCGATGTAGGCCACCTGCGAGAGCGGCCCCAGGATGTTGGCCAGGAAGTAGCCGTCGAGCCCCATGTGCATGGGGAGCAGCAGCACGATGTTGAACGCGATTGTGACCGCCGAGGCCACGACGCTCGAGATGGAGAGGTCCCGCACGCGGTCGATGCCGCGGATATAGAACGACACAAGCCCGGAGAGGGCCTGCGAGGCGAACATCAGCAGGAAGTACAGGGCGTAGGTGGCCCCGAACGGGAAGAGTCCCGTGGCCAGGAGCACGCCCAGCCCCGCAGCGACTATCCCCGTCCCTATGAGGGTGTAGCGCGTCCCCACCGTGACGAGCGCCCCGCGGTCGTAGTCCCTGTCCAGCGCGAAGCGCAGCACCCCCTCCTGCACGTTCATCGTGAGGATGGGGAGCAGCACGCCGACCGTGGTGTTGAAGAGGTCGTAGGTGCCGTACTCGCCGGTGGTGAGCACGCTCGTGTAGAGGGGCACCAGGAAGAAGCTCAGCAGCTTCGTCGCGAAGCTGCTGAGGGTCAGAAGCCCCACGTTCTTTGCCAGGTATCCGTACTTGCCCATGTTCCTTCTCGTCCGTGTCCCGCCGTCATCGGAGACGCTCGTGCGCGACCGACTCCCACAACGGCGCGTCAAAGCCCTTTCCTATCCCATCAGCCCGAGGATGGCAATGCGCCACAGGCTGTAGTCACGCTCCCGCAGCCCGCGTTCGAGGTCGATCCACCGGCCGTGCCTCGCCGAGGAGAACAGCCGGGACGGGTCGCACTTCCTGACGATCTCGCACGCATAGAGGAATGCCGCGCGCCGCTCCCGCTCGTCCAGCGCCGTCGTCCTGCCCCAGAGAATGGGTCCCAGCTGCCAGAGCACCCGGTCGTACATCCCCTGATCGAAGGGGATTCCGAGCTGCCGGTCCCATTCGAGCATCTCGTCCACGATCCAGAGGGTGTCGAGCCCCTTCTTGTTCCTCCCGGCCGTCCTCGTGATGCCCGAGGAGTTATCACGGTAGAGGTAGACGGGCACGTCCACGTAGCGCTCCCGCCAGCGCGCCTCCACGCAGAAGCCCTGCACCGTGTCCTCGAACCAGAAGCCCTCCGGGAACTCCAGGTCGCGCCACACCTCGCGCGAGTAAAGGCGGCCCCACGGAGCCCCGTGGTGCCTGCGCCCGGAAAGCGGCGTCACCGTCGAGCCGTCCTCGCTCATGTCCTGGTAGGAGGCGGTCACGTAGTCGCAGCCTCCCTCCTCGTACGCGTCGCAGAGCGCCTCGAGGGCCCCGGGCATGAGGAGGTCGTCGGAGTCCACGAACACCAACCCCACCCCGCGGCATTCCGCGATACCGCGGTTGCGCGCGCCAGAAAGGCCCCGGTTCGCCTGATGAATCACGCGTACGCGCCGATCCGAGGCGGCGGCCGAGTCGAGGATGGCACCCGTGCCGTCCGTGGAGCCGTCGTCGACGGCTATAACCTCGAGGCTGCGGGAGGTCTCCTGCGAGGTGATTGACTCCAGGCAGCCGGCCGCGAAGCGCTCGACGTTGTAGCAGGGTACGATGACCGAGACGTCCACCTCGGGCACAGCGGGCCACGCGCGCGACGGGACGTCGAGGCCTCCCGCAGGTCGCGGGGAGGCCTCCTCGAGCACTCCCGATGCGTCGGCCTGTCTCTCTACGCCTCCGGAGAAACGCCCCGTCGTTGCCACGCACAGGCGGTAAATCCCCTCGACGCGGAAGGCGCGGCGGGCGACCGAATAGAGAAGCCTATGTCTGCCGTCCACTTCCTACCTCCTTCCGGCGATCTTGCGCAGCTTGTCCGTCAGGTAGGTGGCGTCACGCATCTTCACCGTCGCGACCAGCTTCGACAGCACCTCCGCCCTGCGTCGGCCCATCCCGCGCTTGAGCATGCGGGACATCGCCTCGTATCTCTCCTTCTCCAGCGGCGTGTACCAGCTCATGCTGAAGTGGTGTATCGACCGCGTGTTCTCGGTGACATGAACCTCCCCGGTGAGGAAGTCCTTTGGGTTGAAGTACTCGCTTGGGTAGAGCCAGACGCCGTCGACCTCCTGGATGCCGGGCCTGCGCTCGAGGCCGCGCTCCAAAAGGACACTCGTCGTGCGGGTGACTATGGTCGTTTCGTCAAGACTCCCGTCGGACTTGACAAAGTGGTCGTCCCCGTAGGAGTCAAGGATGGCCCTGTACAGGCCAAGCCCGGGATTGGCCGCCAGGCCAAGCCCGGGATTGGCCGCCAGGCCAAGCCCGGGGGCGACGGTGCCGTCGGCATAGTCCGACCAGTCCGTCTCGAATCCCATGAACGGCCCGCGCTCCAGGATGTCGTCTATCGGCCTGATGAGCTCCACGTCCGTGTCGAAGTAGAGCCCGCCGTGCCGGTAGAGGATGTCGAGCCTGGCGTAGTCGGAGACGAAGGCCCACTTCCCCGCGTCGTAGGCCTCCGAGACGTAGTCGCAGCAGCGCACGTCCCAGTTGGACTCGTCCCAGCGCACGATCTCGTAGCCGGGGAGGAACTTCCTCCACGACTCGATGCAGGTAAGCTCCTTCTCGCCAAGCGGGCTGCCGCCGAACCAGCAGTAGTTGATTGTTTTCGCAATGGGAGACATCGATAACATCCTCAAATGGCTAGAAACACAGAACGTAGGAACGCGCCGGCGATAGGGAATAGGACGCATAGAGAGCGAAAAGGATCAGGCAGGTTATAAGCGAGAACCACCAGCGGTTTTTGGCCCTCACGTATTTAATTGCCTCTGGATAAGAAAGGCACACGAGGACGAGAGGATAGAGCGCGACTCGCTCGATTATCGAAATTGCCGAAGCCGTGAATTCGAGCGATACGTAAGAGAGACCGCAAAACGAAAGAAAGCCATCTTGCTTTGCGGACCGTCGATTTCGGCCGAGCACTATGGCGCAGGCGACAATGACTGCCCAGACGAGCACGACGCCGTGGTAAGATACGTTCCAATAGTTGACCGTGTAATAGGACGCGTACTGCACGGAAATCCTCTGCACGAGGGGGAAGGCCATCTGAACGATCAGGGGGAGCAGGATGGCAACGACCACGGAGATGCCGTACGCGCGCTTGAACCTCATTATCAGCATCAGGGCCAGGTACGCGAGCATGACGAGCGCCGACCTGTGAATAAGGCTTGCCAACAGGATGATGATCGCGGCCCATACCCACCTGTTCTTCCGGGCGAGCTGGTAGAAGTTCGCCGCGATGGCGAGCGCCAGCATCTGCCTCACGCCGTTGAAGGCGAACATATAGAGGCCGCCGCAGAGGAAGAACCAGTAGGCAGGTCCGACATCTTCCGTGTTGCGTTCCAAGAAGATTCCAATGAGGGCGCAAGTCAGGATCGAGGTAATCAGCAATACCGCCTGGGGGTTGTCAAAGACAGTCATGATGGCCTTGCAGTACAGAAGCCAGCCGGGATCGACTGAGGATCCGTATCCGTATGCGTCGGCGTTCCAGATGAGCGCGCTGCCCAGCGGGTTCAGCCGCTGCCACGGAAGCATTTGCGAGACTTCGGCCATGTGCAGGTACATGGCGGTGTCCTCGCCGACGGAAACCCCCCTAAGTCCCAGGAGGAGGGCTGCCGGAATCAGGCAGAGCGCGAGGAAGCACTTCCTCCCGAAGACCCGGTGCCGCAGGAAGTACCACATCAGAAGGGTGTAGAGGGCGAGGAGGATATAGGGGATCATCGCGTTCCGCCCCCCATCCTGGCCCAGAGCCTCGGCGAGACGCCGTACGCCACGGCCTTGGCCTTCTCCTTGGCAACAAGGCAGTACCGGAAGAGGCAGGTGACCTAGACGCCGCACGACCGCAGGTCGAGCGGGCCGAGCTCGAGGCACGAGTGAAGGTAGCACTTGCAGAGGTGCCCATAGAGCGCCCGCTGGAGCTCGGGATCGCCGACGGAGTCGAAGCGGGCCTTCCAGGCCGCGTAGATCTGGGACAGGTCCCGCCTGCGCCGCTCGGCATCGCTCGTGTTCATGATCGAGGTGGAGCGGTCTATGTAGCGGTAGAAGGTCCTCCCACTGCATGCGACACTGCCCACCGAGAGGAAGAGCCGCGGCTGCATCTCCATGTCCTCGTGGAGGATGCCTTCTGCAAAGAAGAGGTTATTATGCTTAAGAATGAATGGTTTATACATGTTAAACCATGAAGGTGCATAAAACTCGTGACTTTGGATTAACTTGATAATTCCATCCCGCGCGGCGTAGCGGACCCCCGGCTCGAGGCACGAGTGCGGCATGGGCTCCGTCCCGCCGGGCGTCTCGTGCACCGCGTCGCCAATCACGAGGTCTGCCCCGCTCTCGCGCGCGGCATCGAGCAGCGCCTCGCACGCGTCGGGCATTATGGCATCGTCGGAATCGACGTAGAGGAGCCAGTCGCCGGTGGCGGCGCGGAGCCCCGCGTTGCGGGCGCTCGAGAGGCCCCCGTTCTCCTTGTGGATGACCCTGACCCGTCCATCGCGTGCGACGGCCTCGTCGCAAAGCCTCCCACTGCCGTCAGTGCTCCCATCGTCGACGAGGATGACCTCGAGGTTGCCGTAGGTCTGCCCGAGCACGCTGTCCAGGCAGCGGTCCAGCTCCCCCTCGACGTTGTAGACGGGGATGACGATGGATATGAGTTTCCTATCGCTCAAAGAATGCCCCCATCATCCCTGCGCGCCGCGCGTCTTGACAACCCTCGCCGGGACGTCCACGATGACCGAGTTCGGCGGATATTCTCCAGCCGTGACCACCGCGTTCGCCGCGATGACGCACTCCCCCGACGCGGGCGCCGTCCAGGAAGACCGCGCCGGCCCCGATCCAGACGTTGTCGCCGATCGATATGCCCTTGTGGGTGACGCCCTGCTCGCGGATGAGCGTGCCCGTGTCCATGAAGTTGTGGTTCTCGGAGTGGAACCTCAGGAGCTGCCCGGCCATGACGTCGCTGCCGATCTCGATGCCACCGGCCGCGCCGAAGTAGCAGTCGGCTCCGAAGGTTGAGTCATGGCCGATCCTCAAGCCCTTCCCGATCGACGAGAGGGAGCCGGCGCACTCTATCCTTGAATTGCGGCCGAGCAGGACACGGTCGCCCAGGCTCACCCCGTCGCGGGACAGGGCGTCGATGTAGACGCTGTCTCTCAGGCGGACATTTGTCCCCAGCGCGATCTTGCGCTTGCAGCGCAGGGTGACGCCCCTGCCGATGAAGCAGCGGCCGTCACGGGACTTGAACCCGCCACAGCGCAGCGCGCCCCTCACGAGGGACGTACCGTAATGCCAGCAGGTGCTCGCGATGTAGCCCGAGGGGATGTCGGGGTCGAGCTCCATGTCGCCCTTTCCGACCAGGCGAAGCAGGGGCTTTAGGATGGCGTCTCTGCTCATCGTGAAATCACCTCGCCGAGATATTGTTGAAGGTTTTCTTCCCAGTCCGGCATGCGGAAGCCGGCCGCCTCGAGCTTGGACAGGTCGAGCGCGGAGTGGACGGGGCGCGGGGCGACGGGG
>CAJMLD010000076.1 GCA_905214175.1 uncultured bacterium | reverse complement strand
GCCCCCCCCAACGGCACGCGCAACCAGGACCGCCTGCGCGTGCGCTACCGCAACGACGGTAGGCTCGCCCACCTGCGGCACCTCGAGGTCATCAACACCATCAATCGCAGCGTGCGCCGCTCGGCGTTGCCCTTTGCTGTTGGGAACGGATTCGCGCGCCGCATGCGCCTGCAGTTCTCGCAGGCGCTCCCCGTTGGTGCGGCGTCGCTGGGGGCGTACTTCGACCTTTACCTTACTGAGGAGGTGGCACCCGAGGATGCCCTCGAGAGGCTCTCGAAGTCGAGCCCCAGTCTCCTTGAGCCAGTCGCCGCCTCGTATGTCTCCTACGACCTGCCCGCCCTTGAGGCCTGGCTCACGCGCTCCACGTGGAGCGTTGACATCATTGACGGTACGAGCGTCGAGTCAATCACTCGCGGCATCCGCGCCGTGCGCGAGCATGGCGTACTTACGTATATGCGCGGGGAGAAGGAGAAGCACGTCGACCTTGGCCGAACGCTCGCCTCATTCCAAGAAAAGCCCGTTGGGCCCGGCTTTCTCTTGGATTGCCGCTCAACGGAGGAGGGCTCTCTCAGGCCGGCCATACTCATCGCAGCCGCCGCACGGGAGGTGGGCCTTGCCATGCCAGCGATCTCTGTGTGCAGGCTTGGCCAGTGGCACGTCGATGAAGATGGGAGTCTTGTGGAGCCAATGTAGCTGCTCTATCACAGGGCTCCAGGCAGGATAGACTTACTAAGGTTGTGCGGAAAAGCGCCAGACCTCGGTCACCCGATTCAGTTTCCCTTGCGGCGCTGCAGGTCAAGGCGATTTTTCGTTGACGGTTTTCCGCTCGGCTAGTAAGATAACTTACTGTTGCACTCACGCCAGCAATGAAGGGTTACACACATGTACGCAATCGTAGCAACTGGTGGCAAGCAGTACAAGGTAGCCGAGGGCGACGTCCTCGACGTCGAGAAGCTCGACGCGCAGCCTGGCGATTCGGTCCAGCTCGACGTTCTCCTCCTGAACGACGGCGAGAAGACCATCGTTGACCCTGCCGCCCTCGAGGACAAGAAGGTCACTGCCGAGGTCGTCGACCAGCACAAGGGCGAGAAGGTCCTCGTCTTCAAGTTCAAGAAGCGTAAGCGCTACCACCGCACCAAGGGTCACCGTCAGAACCTCACCAAGCTGAGGATCTCCGAGCTCCCCACCGCGTAGCCTCACCCACTCCATCCACTTCAGATAGGCAGGTAGCACTATGGCACACAAGAAAGGCCTCGGCTCGTCTCGCAACGGCCGCGACTCACACGCGCAGCGTCTTGGCGTGAAGATTTACGGCGGTCAGGCAATCAAGACCGGCCAGATTATCGTCCGTCAGCGTGGCACCCACATCACCCCGGGCGAGAACGTTGGCCGTGGCAAGGATGACACCCTCTTCGCCCTCGCCGATGGCGTCGTGCAGTTCAAGAAGGGCACGAAGCACGTCGTCAACGTCGTTACCGAGTAGCGGCGCGCACCATAGACTAGGCTGGGCCTCGCTTCGGCGGGGCCCGTTTCATATCGCGCCTCGAGCGCGTCCCCTGTGAGTTGCCGTACCATCAGGGGCAACCAAGGAGGATACCGTGGTCACATTCACAGACCTGTCTCACATCAACGTAAAGGGCGGCGACGGCGGCGCGGGGTGCATGTCGTTCCGACGCGAGGCCTATGTTCCCAAGGGCGGTCCGGATGGCGGTGACGGCGGGCATGGCGGTGACGTGATAGTTGAGGCTGACCCGCAGCTCTCGTCGCTCATTGACTATCGCTACAAGCATCACTTCAAGGGCGAGCGCGGCACGCATGGCCAAGGCAAGCGCATGCACGGAAAGGATGGCGCAGACCTTGTGCTCCGTGTGCCCCTGGGCACCGTTGTGCGCGAGCTTGATCCGGCAACGCAGAAGCCTGTGTACCAGATTGCCGACCTTACCCGTCCCGGCGAGCGCGTGGTTGTGGCCCCTGGCGGCATGGGCGGCCTCGGGAATACGCACTTCGTGACCTCCGTTCGCCGTGCGCCTGCATTTGCCGAGAAGGGCGAGCCTGCGCAGGAGCACTGGATCGAGCTCGAGATGAAGCTCATGGCAGATGCCGCCCTTGTTGGCATGCCGTCGGTGGGGAAGAGCTCCATCATCGCGCGCATCTCGGCCGCTCGTCCCAAGATTGCCGAGTACCCCTTCACGACGCTCGTTCCAAACCTTGGCGTGGCCCGCGCTCGTGACGGCCGCTCCTTTGTCTGCGCTGACGTCCCCGGCCTCATCGAGGGCGCATCCGAAGGCAAGGGCCTTGGCCATGAGTTCCTGCGCCACATCGAGCGTACGGCGCTCATCCTGCACGTGGTCGACGTGACGGGCGGATTTGAGGGCAGAGACGCCGTCGAGGACTACCGCACCATCAACGCAGAGCTGGCGGCATACGCCTCCGAGCTTGCCGAGCGCCCACAGATCGTGGTCGCCAACAAGTGCGATATGCCTGGAACCGAGGATGCCGTGAGTGCGCTCCGCGAGGCCGCCGAGGCGGACGGGCACACGTTCCACGCTATCTCGGCCGTCACGGGAGAGGGTATCGACGCCCTGGTGAGCGATACGGCAGATGCCGTTGCCAAGCTGCGGGCTTCGGCACCCGCACCCACGGGCGAGGCTGCAGAGGCCTCCGCGCAGTGGGAGCGCCGCCGCCAGCAGCGCGACCGCACGATGTCGGTCAAGCGCGAGGGCGCCCACGTGTGGCGCGTGAGCGGCGCCGCCATCGAGCGCATGGTCATCCAGACCGACTGGGATAACGATGAGGCCGTGGCGTACCTGCAGCATCGCTTTGAGCGCTCGGGCCTCGATGACCGCCTTGAGAAGGCAGGTTGCGTGCCCGGCGATGAGGTGCGTATCCTCGAGCTTGCCTTCACCTACGAGGGCGAGCCCACCAAGGACGACTACGCCGAGCTTGCCGAAGACGAGCCTGACGTGCGAGACGACGGGGGCGACCAGTGATGTCCAAGGCGCCTTCGCTCGTCGTGGCCAAGGTAGGCTCGTCCACCCTCGTGGACGAGCGCGGTGCGCTCGACCGCGCCTTCATACGCTCGCTCTGCGACCAGGTGGTCGAGCTCGCGCATGAGGGGACGCACGTGGTTCTCGTCTCGTCTGGCGCCGCTGCTGCGGGCCGAGACGAGCTGGGGCTTGCCGAGCGGCCTTCGGACATCATGACGCTCCAGGCATGCGCCGCAGCTGGACAGGCCAAGCTTACCGAGGCGTACGCAGACGTCCTTGCCGAGCGCGGCATTCCCTGCGGGCAGGTCTTGCTCACGCGTCGTGATGTTGTCGACCGCGAGGCGTACCTCAATGCGCGCAACACTCTCATGCGCCTCATCGAGCTTGGGGCCATGCCCGTGGTCAACGAGAACGATACGGTCTCCGTTGCGGAGTTTGCCTTTGGCGACAACGACATGCTCGGGGCCATTGTGGCCGGTCTTGTCTCGGCAGACCTCTACGTGATTCTTTCGGATGTCGACGGCCTCTACACGGCCAATCCTCAGACCGACCCCACCGCCAGGCTCATCGACTGCGTGAGCGAGGTAGACGGTCGCGTTTCGTCCATGGCGGGAGGTGCGGGCACCAGCTATGGCACGGGCGGAATGGCGTCGAAGGTGCGTGCTGCCCGTGCCATGCTCGCTGCCGGCATCCCCACAGTCATCTGCCGGGGCCGTCGCGAGCATGCGCTTGTTGATGCCGCCCATGGTGTGGACGTTGGCACGCGGTTCGAGGCCAGCAGCAAGGAGACCCCGCACGAGCTGGGCCGCAAGCTCTGGATTGGCCTCGCCGAGGTTGTGCGTGGCACGCTTGTTCTGGATGATGGCGCCGCCCGCGCCGTCACCGAGCGGGGCGCCTCGGTCCTTCCCGTTGGCGTGGTCGAGACTCGTGGAACCTACGCCGCCGGAGACGTGGTGGACGTTCGCGACCTTAACGGCACGCTGCTGGGGAGAGGGGCCGTGCGCTACTCGTCAGACGACATGTCACGCGTCCGTGGCCTCAAGCTCGACGTGGTTGCCCGGTTCTTGGGCGCAGATGCGGCTCAGCCCGCGATCCATCGCGACGAGCTGCTGGTGTTCTAGCGTGAGACAAAGGGACAGTCCCTTTGTCTCATGCCTCACGACCGGTGTCCATGTCAACCACGTGCTGCTAGGATATGCATACCTAGCTGGTCTTCGAAGGGAGCAACCCAATGTCTGAGGCTCGTACCAAGGCGTCGCTCGCGCGCGCTGCCTCGCATGCGCTTGGACAGGCCGCTGCGGCACAGAGGTCTCGTGCCATTGCCGCCGCCGCGCGTCTCATCCGCGAGCGCAGGGATTCCATTGTTGTGGCCAACGGCCATGACATGGACCGTTCCCGCGCAGCAGGCATGCCGGGTCCCATGCTTGACAGGCTCATGCTCGATGCCGGGCGGCTTGAAGGCATCGCTTCCTCACTCGTGGAGATTGCCCGGCAGGAGGATCCGCTTGGTCGTGTGAGCTGGGGCAGGACCCTCGACTCCGGGGTGCGCGTGGAGCGTCTCTCGGTTCCCATGGGCGTCGTTGCCATGATCTACGAAGCCCGGCCCAACGTCACGGCTGATGCCTTTGGCCTCTGCATCCGTTCCGGCAACGCCTGCGTCCTCAAGGGAGGCTCGGCTGCCCGGGAGTCCTGCATGGCGCTTGCCGCCTGCTGCAGGGACGCGCTCGTCGAGTGCGGCCTTCCCGCCGATGCCGTGCAATACGTGGACGATGACGCCGAGCACACCCAGACCTCCGAGCTCGTGCATGCCACGGGTCTTGTTGACGTGCTCATCCCGCGCGGGGGAGCCTCGCTCATCCGTTACTGCGTAGAGAACGCCACGGTCCCCGTGATCGAGACGGGCACCGGTAACTGCCATATCTACCTGCATAGGGATGCAGATGCCGAGAAAGCCGTGAACATCGTCGTCAATGCCAAGTGCTCACGGCCCGGCGTCTGCAACGCCGCGGAGTCACTTCTCGTCGACGCTTGTGCTGCCGAGAAGCTCCTCCCGCCCGTCCTCGTGGCCCTCCATGCGCATGGCGTGGAGCTGGTGGGCGACGAGCTTGCCTGCAAGGTTGCTGCCGCTTCCCAGATTCCCATGGAGCCGGCGACCGAGGACGACTGGGGCAGGGAGTACCTGGACCTCAAGATGAGCGTGAAGTGCGTGGAGGACGTCGTCCAGGCAATCGAGCACATCAACCGCTACGGCACGGGTCACTCCGAGGCTATCGTGAGCGACTCCTACGAGGCCTGCGAGGCGTTTCTCGCCGGGGTGGACGCTGCTGTGGTCTACGCCAACGCGTCCACACGCTTCACCGATGGTGGCGTCTTTGGGCTTGGTGGCGAGATTGGCATCTCCACCCAGAAGCTGCACGCCCGCGGCCCCATGGGGGCCTCCGCCCTCACCACCACCAAGTACGTCGTTCGCGGGGACGGGCAGATACGATGAGCGTTGACGCTACCGTCCTCAGGGAACGTGACCTGCCCGTTCTTGGTACCGATGACGGCCGGACCTACCGGCTTGGCATCATGGGTGGCACCTTTGACCCCATCCACAACGGGCACCTTGTTGCTGCCGAGCAGGCCTTCGACGACCTTGCCCTCGACCTTGTCGTCTTCATGCCTGCCGGGCATCCCGCCTTCAAGCAGGATCGCAACGTGAGTTCGGGCGAGGACCGCTATGCCATGACGCTGCTCGCCACGGCAGACAACCCACACTTTGTTGCCTCGCGCTTCGAGGTGGACCGCGAGGGCATCACCTACACCGCTGACACCCTGCGCCTCCTGCGGTCGCTCTACCCGGAGAACGTCGAGTTCTACTTCATCACTGGTGCCGATGCCATCACCGAGATTGTCAAGTGGCGAGACGCGCAGGACATCGCCCGTCTTGCGCACCTGGTCGCCGCGACGCGCCCGGGCTACGACCTCGATCGTGCCTGGGATGCCATTGACGCCTCCGGGCTTGCCTTTGACGTAACGTACCTCTCCGTTCCCGCGCTTGCCATATCGTCGAGCCACCTAAGGGAGCGGGTCAAGGCTGGACAGAGCCTGCGCTACCTCACCCCTGATTCGGTGACGGGCTACCTCCATAAGCACGGTCTCTACGGCACCTCCACCAACCGCTATGGGCACACTTCCGAGGTGGTTGCATGACGGGTTACAAGGGCGTTATCAACCACGCCGAGCCGGACTACGCCACAGATCAGCGCACGCTCATCGCACGTCTTGAGGCCGACCTAAAGGTCCAGCTTGCGCACAAGCAGCATCGCCTTGCGCACTCGCTCTCGGTTGCCTCCTGCGCCGAGGGGCTTGCGCTTCTCTACGGGGTAGACCCCTACGAGGCCCGCCTGGCAGGAATACTCCACGACTGGGAGAAGGCGCTCGACGGCGAGAAGATCATTTCTCGCTCGCGCGAGCTTGGGATTGACATGGGGGTTGACCTTGAGCTCGTTGCCCCGTTACTTCATGGGATCGTTGCTGCGCGCGAGCTGCCCGCCCGCTATCCAGAGGTTCCGCCGGCGGTGTGGCATGCCGTCGAGGTCCATACGACGGCTTCAGCCCAGATGAGCCCCCTGGACATGGTGGTCTTCGTGGCAGACGGCATCGAGCCGCTTCGTCCCAAGATACCCGGCATCGAGGCCTCGCGTGCGCTCGTGGGAGAGGTCTCGCTCGATGACCTCTTTTGGGAATCTTTTGTTGGCGGCATAATCTACGTGCTCAAAGGCTCGAGGTATCTCTGGCCGGGTACCATCGATACGTACAATCGACTTGCCGCGTCGCGTGATCGCGCCGGGGCTCGATAGGGGAGAACATGGCAATCACACCGTATGAAATCGCACGGGTCGCAAGTATGGCCGCAGACTCAAAGAAGGCTCAGGACATCGTCGTCCTTGACCTAACTGCTAAGACGGACGTCTGCGACTACTTCGTGATCTGCTCGGCGACAAGCAATCCGCAGACCGACGCCATCGTCGACGAGGTGCGCGAGAAGGTTCGTGCCAACTGCGGCGTCTCGGCGATCTCGACCGAGGGCCGCGAGGGTAGAAACTGGGTGCTCATCGACTTTGGCAGCGTTGTCGTGCACGTCTTCAAGCCCGAGACGCGTGACTTCTATCGTCTTGAGAAGCTCTGGGGCGACGCTCC
>CAJMLD010000075.1 GCA_905214175.1 uncultured bacterium | reverse complement strand
CACCTGCGGGTCGCGGATGAGCTCGCGCGCCACCAGGACACGACGCGCCTGACCGGTCGAGAGGGTCATCACGTCGCGGTTGGCAACCTCAGCGATCCCCAGGCGCTCGAGCGCGCCGAGCGCAAGCTGACGGTCATGCTCGGTGGCCTGGACATGTCTGGGCAGGCCAAGCGTGCCAAAGAGCCCGCCCGTCACCACGTCGACGGATGGCAGGTGCACGCGAATCTGATCGTGCATGGTCGAGCTCACCACGCCCAGCGCCCGGCGCACGTCACTGAGCTCTGGACGCGGGTCGCCCCGAAAGCGCACGGGCGGCTCGTCTCGGTAGAGGGGAAATACCTCCCTGGTAAGGAGCTGTATGAACGTGGACTTTCCCGCGCCGTTGGGGCCGAGAAGCGCCACGTGCTCACCCTCATGCAGCGTGAAGTCGTCCACGTGGAGGATGGTCTTGCCCGACCTCACCACGCTCGCGTCGTGAATGGCAAAGAGCGGCGTCTTGTCGCCGGCGTTGTTCTCGCCCTGCATGCGGTCTCCCGGTTTTCCTTGGTGTAACTTCACACAAACGCACCACCATTACGTGCGTCCCGTAGACCTACTATAGGCAATACGTGCGCGCACGCGCGAGGTTGGCGACGCGCAGAAACATACCCACACCTCATTTGCGCAGATAGGGGTTCCCATGCCAGAGATGCTCACGCTCGAAGCGTTCGAGGAGGCCTCCGAGAAGGTCAAGGAGGTCACGCTCGAGACCAAGCTCATCGAGAGCCCCTACCTCTCGGCGGCGACGGGCAACCGCATGTGGCTCAAGCCGGAGAACATGCAGCGCACCGGCGCCTACAAGCTTCGTGGCGCGTACTACAAGATCTCCAAGCTCTCGCAGGAGGAGCTCGACCGCGGCGTCATCACCGCGAGCGCCGGCAACCACGCGCAGGGTGTGGCCTACGCTGCCACGCACGCGGGCGCGCGCTCCATCGTCGTGATGCCCACCACCACGCCGCTCATCAAGGTTGAGCGCACCAAGGGCTACGGTGCCGAGGTCATCCTCTACGGCGACGTCTTCGACGACGCAAAGCAGCGCGCCGTTGAGCTGGCCGAGGAGCAGGGCCTTACCTACATTCCGCCGTTCAACGACACCACAGTTGCAACCGGCCAGGGCACCATCGCCATGGAGATCGTCCAGGAGCTCCCGCTCGTCGACACCATCCTCGTGCCCGTGGGAGGCGGCGGCCTGGCCTGCGGCGTCTCCACCTTCGCCAAGCTCTACAACCCCAAGATCCGCGTCATTGGCGTTGAGCCCACCGGCGCCGCAAGCCTTACGGCGGCACTCGAGGCCGGCCACGTGGTTAAGCTCCCCAGCGCCAACACCATCGCCGACGGCACCGCCGTGCTCGAGGTGGGCGACAAGGTCTTCCCCTACCTGCAGCAGAACCTCGACGACGTGATTTGCGTGGACGACGACGAGCTGGTTGTCTCGTTCCTCGATATGGTCGAGAACCACAAGATGATCGTCGAGCATTCCGGCCTGCTCACGGTCGCGGCCGCCAAGCACCTGCCCGCCGAGGGCAAGCGCGTGGCGTGCATCCTCTCCGGCGGCAACATGGACGTGATCACCATGTCGAGCGTGGTGCAGCACGGCCTCATCCAGCGCGGCCGCATCTTCACCGTAAGCGTGCTGCTCCCCGATCGTCCCGGCATGCTCGTGCGCGTGGCAAGCGTGATCGCCGAGGAGAACGGCAACGTGATCAAGCTCGAGCACAACCAGTTTGTCTCGACCAACAGGAATGCGGCGGTCGAGCTGCGCGTGACCATCGAGTCGTACGGCGAGGAGCACAAGGCGCAGATCGTGGAGGCGCTCCGCAAGGCGGGCTTCAAGCCTACGCTGGTGCAGCCGTCGCTGTAGGGACGCGGTGGCGGTGTAACCGCCCAGCTACTGAAACGGCCCCTCCGGCAGAGCGTACGCCGGAGGGGCCGTTTGCACGTAAGCGCTGCGAGCCGCGGGCGTCGGCCGCGCCGGGAGGCGCGGCGGCGACACCACTACAGGTACTCGACGACCTTGTCGCCCATGGCGGCAGTGCCCAGGATGTGATCTGCCGGCGTGGCGTCGTCGGCAATGTCACGGGTGCGCCACCCGTCGTCCAGAACGCGCTCCACGGCAGATTCGACCCAGCCGGCCTCCTCGGTCATGTCGAAGGCGTAGGTGAGCATCATGCCCGCCGAGAGAATCTGCGCCAGCGGGTTGGCGATGCCCTTGCCGGCGATGTCGGGCGCGGAGCCGGCGGAAGGCTCGAAGAGCGAGACGCCGTCGCCCAGGCTCGCGCTCGCAAGCATGCCGAGCGAACCCGTGATCTGCGCGGCCTCGTCGGAGAGGATGTCGCCAAACGTGTTCTCGGTCACGATGACGTCGAAGTCGGCAGGCCTGTTGATGAGCTGCATGGCAGTGTTGTCAACGAGAAGGTCCTCAAGCTCGACCTCGGGAAACTCCTCGTCGTGGACGCGATGGACAACCTCGCGCCAAAGGCGGGAGGTCTCCAGCACGTTGCGCTTGTCGACGCTCGTGACCTTGTTGCGACGCTTGCGCGCGGCCTCGAAGGCCTTGCGCGCAATGCGCTCGACCTCGTACTCGCGGTACTCCATGGTGTCGTAGGCGCGCTGGCCGCGGCCGCCGTTGGCGCCCGCGCCCTCCTCGTCGTAGAAGCGCTCGCGGCGCCCAAAGTACAGGCCGCCCGTAAGCTCGCGGACAATCACGAGGTCAACACCCTTGATGACCTCCGGACGCAGCGTCGAGGCCCCTGCCAGGGCGTCGTAGATCTTCACGGGACGCAGGTTGGTGTAGAGGCCAAGGCCCTTGCGGATGCCCAGAAGCCCCTGCTCCGGGCGAGGTGCGTTGGGATCGGTGGAGTCCCACTTGGGTCCGCCCACCGAGGCGAGAAGAACAGCGTCCGAGGCCTTGGCGGCATCGAGCGTCGCATCGGGTAGCGGGCTTCCGCAGGCGTCGATGGCCGAGCCGCCAATCAGATGGTCCTCGCAGACAAAGTCCACGCCGGCCTTCTCGCCCACGGCCGCAAGGACCTTCTTGCCCTCCGCCATGATCTCGGGACCGATTCCATCACCCGGCAGCGTGCATACGTGATAGGTCGCCTTAGCCATTGCTACTCGCCCCTCTTCTCGGCAAGCACGCGCTTTGTGCGCGCGACAAGCCCGCCCTCGTTGATGATCTCCTGAATGAACGGCGGGAACGGCTGGGCGTGGAAGACGGCGCCCGTGGTCTCGTCGGTGATGGTGCCGGTATCGGCGTCAACGCTCACCACGTCGCCGTCGGAGATGGCGTCCGCAGCCTCGGGGCACTCCAGGATGGGAAGACCCATGTTGATCGAGTTGCGGTAGAAGATGCGCGCGAAGCTCTTGGCAATGACGCACGAGACGCCCGCCGCCTTGATCGCCACGGGCGCATGCTCGCGCGAGGAGCCGCAGCCAAAGTTCTCGTCGGCCACAATGATGTCGCCCGGCTTCACGCGAGAGACGAAGGTCTTGTCAAGGTCCTCGAGGCAGTGCTTGGCGAGCTCCGCCGGGTCGGACGTGTTGAGGTAGCGAGCAGGAATAATGACGTCGGTGTCTATGTCTCTGCCGTAGCGAAAGACGGTTCCTCGGAACTGCATGGGTTTCCTTTCTCCTGCGAGAGGGCCGGTCGCCTTTGCCATCCCGCTTCGGACAGTCCTCGCCGCAAAAAGCGCGGCTGCGGAACTTGCGGGCCGACAAAGGCGACCGCCCCACCCGGGCAAACAATAACCAACAGATAGAGGAACCGTCTTTCGCGTCAGAGCCCTGACGGAACCTCCACCCCCGGAAGAACTAAGTTCAAACCAGAAGCAAAGAGCGCGGCCGGTGGGGCGCCCGTGGCCGGCTGCGCGCGCGGGCGTCTTGCGACCTGAGAGTGCGGCCTTCCTCCCGTGCAAGTTCTTGGCGCAGCCAAGCTGTCTGAGCACGGAAGGAAGGCCGCACCCCCTTGCATCTACAGGTCAGACGGCAGCGCGATGTGGCCGGCCACGGCCGACGCGGCGCACACGGCCGGGCTCGCCAGGTATACCTCGGACGTGGGATCGCCCATGCGGCCAACGAAGTTGCGGTTCGTAGAGCTCACGCACCTCTCGCCTGCCGCAAGGATGCCCATGTAACCGCCCAGGCACGGACCGCAGGTGGGCGTCGATACCACGCAGTGCGCGTCGATGAAGACGTCCATGAGGCCCTCGTGCACGCACTGCATCCACACGGCCTGCGTGGCAGGAATCACGATGCAGCGCACGTTGGGGTTCACGGTGCGACCGCGCAGGACCTCCGCCGCAGCGCGCATGTCCTCGATGCGGCCGTTGGTGCAGGAGCCAATGACTGCCTGGTCAATGGTGATGTCGCGGCTCTCGGCAACGGGATGCGTGTTGGAGGGCAGGTGCGGCCAGGAGACCTGCGGCACAATGTCTGCCGCATCGATCTTGATGACCTGCTTGTAGGTGGCGTCCGGGTCGGGGTGGTACTCGGTGTACGGGCGCTCGGTGCGGCCTTCCAGCCAGGCGCGCGCGGTGTCGTCCACCTCGAAGAGACCCGCCTTGCCGCCGGCCTCGATGGCCATGTTGGCAATGGTCAGGCGTCCCTCAACGGAGAGGTCGCGGATGGTCGAGCCGGCAAACTCCATGGCGCAGTAGAGCGCGCCGTCCACGCCAATCTTGCCGATCACATAAAGGATGATGTCCTTGGCGCTGGCGCCAGCGGGCAGCTTGCCGTCGATCTCGAAGCGGATGGTCTCGGGCACCTTGAACCACGCGCGGCCGGTGGCCATGCCCACGCCGGCATCCGTGGAGCCAACGCCTGTGGAGAAGGCACCAATGCCACCGTAGGTGCAGGTGTGGGAGTCCGCACCAATGACCAGGTCGCCGGGGCCCACGATTCCGCGCTCGGGGAGAAGTGCGTGCTCGATGCCCATGCAGCCCTGTTCAAAGTAGTGCGTGATGCCCATCTCGTGCGCAAAGTCTCGGGTGACCTTGGTCTGCTCAGCACTCTTGATGTCCTTGTTGGGGCTGTAGTGGTCGGGCACCAGGCAGATGCAGTCGCGGTCGAAGACGCCCGCGCCAATCTCGCGCACGGTCTTGATGGCGATGGGCGCCGTGATGTCGTTGGCGAGCACGAGGTCGAGGTCGCACTCGATGAGCTGGCCGGGGACAACCTCGTCAAGCCCTGCGTGGGCGGCGAGAATCTTCTCGGCCATGGTCATGGGACGTGCCATTTACTTGCCCTCCTTGGAACGCGTGGTCTGAATCATGCGGTTGATGGCATTGACGTAGGCCTTGGCACTGGAGACCACGATGTCGTTATCGGCACCGCGGCCGGTGTAGACCTTGCCGTCCTCGGCCGTAATGCGCACCGTGACTTCGCCGATAGCGTCGATGCCGCGGGTGATGGCCTTGACCGAGAACTCCGCGAGGTCGCCATGGACGGCAACCACCTGGTCGACAGCCTTGTACGCCGCGTCGACGGGACCGGTACCGGTGGCGCAGACCACGTGCCTCACGCCCAGCTCGTCCGTGATGGTCGCCGTGGCGGTGGGCACGAGCGGGTCGCCGCAGGAGACCTGCAGGGCATCCAAGGTGTAGACGGCCGCGACCTCGCGCTGGCGCTCCTGCACCATGGACTCCAGGTCCTCGTCGTAGACCTCCTTCTTCTGGTCCGCGATCTCGAGGAAGCGGTTGTATATCTCGTCAAACTCCTCGTCCTTGAAGGAGTAGCCAAGCTCGGCCAGGCGGTGACGCAGCGCGGCGTGGCCCGAGCGCGCGGAGAGGATGATCTCGGAGCCTGCGGCGCCCACGTCGGCGGGGTCGATGATCTCGTACGTGTCGCGCGCCTTGAGCACGCCATCCTGGTGGATGCCGGAGCTGTGGGCAAAGGCGTTGGCGCCCACGATGGCCTTGTTGGCCTGCACGTTCATGCCGGTGATGCGGCTCACCAGGTGGCTCGCGCGCGTGAGCTCGCAGGTGTTGACGTCGGTGTGGGCGTCCAGCTCGTCACCGTGCATCTTGATGGCCATCACGACTTCCTCGAGCGCGGTGTTGCCGGCGCGCTCGCCCAGGCCGTTGATGGTGCACTCGATCTGCGTGGCGCCGTTCTTGACGCCGGCCAGCGCAAGCGCGGTGGCCATGCCCAGGTCGTTGTGGGTGTGGACGCTAATGGTGACGTTCTCGATGCCGCGGACGTTGTCGGCAAGGCCCTTGATGCGGGCGCCAAAGCCGTCCGGCATCTGGTAGCCGGTGGTGTCCGGGATGTTCACCACGGTTGCGCCCGCATCGACGGCGGCCTGAATCACGCGCTCCAAGAACTTCTGGTCCGCACGACCGGCGTCCTCGGCGTAGAACTCCACGTCCTCGACGTACTGCTTTGCGTACTTCACGCAGTGGATGGCGCGCTCGACGCACTCGTCCTCGGTGATGCGGAGCTTCTCGCGCAGGTGCTGCGGCGAGACGCCCAGGCCGGTGTGGATGCGCGGGCGCTTGGCGGTCTTCAGCGCCTCGGCCGCGCGGTCGATGTCCTTGTCAACGGCGCGCGTGAGGCCAACCACCACGGCGTCGTCGCCGGCAAGGCGGCCGATCTCCTGCACCGAGCGGAAGTCGCCCGGGGAGGAGATGGGGAAGCCCGCCTCGATAACGTCGACGTGAAGGCGCAGCAGCTGCTGAGCGATAACGAGCTTCTCCTCGGTGTTCATGGACGCGCCGGGCGACTGCTCGCCGTCACGCAGGGTGGTGTCGAAGATGGCGATCTTGCGGGTCATTGCTACCTCCATTGGACGTGGGCCCAGGGACTGGTACCGGATTGCCTTGGGATGGCAGTATGACGCACGAACAGACCCAGCTGCCGCTGTCCCAAGGCGGGACGCGAACGCAAGCTGGGTCTAATGATACCTGCAGGGCCTTTGACCTAGCGCGCGCTCGCGCACGTAAGCTCTAGGCCGCGTAGGGCGAGAGAGCAGGCGTACATGGGCATGCTTTGGACAGTGGTGCACATGTTTCCTCCTCCCTTGGCCAGGGCTGCTGGGTGCAGCCGACATGGGCTACTGTGGCACAGCGGCATCTTACAGAAGTCGCAGTTCATCAAGTAGTATCCCAACGGTAACATTGCGGGTATGCCCAGGGGCCTCATTTAAACCGTTATAGTTGATGTGGACTCTCTTTGCGTCACCGATGATGTC
>CAJMLD010000074.1 GCA_905214175.1 uncultured bacterium | reverse complement strand
ACCAGCTCCTTGGCACCGGTGCTGTCGACAATTGTGGGCACCGAGAGGAACGTGTCGTGGATGCCATACTGCCCGTCGAGGTAGACCGAGACCGGCATGATGCGGTTCTCGTCAAAGAGAATCGACTTGGCAATGGAAGCCGTGCTTGACGCAATACCGTAGCAGGTGTTTCCCTTGCGGCTGAAGATGTCCCAACCGGCCTGCACCGTGCGTTTGCGCAGCTCGTCGCGAGTGACGCCACGCGTGCGCGAGGCGTTGTCGCGCAGAACGTCGTCCACGCGCTTGCCGCCGATGGTCGCGCTGTTCCACGAGACTATCTCCGAATCGCCGTGCTCGCCAAGCACAAACGCCTCGACGCTGTTGGAGGCCAAGTCATACATGTCGGAAAGCGCGCGGCATAGTCGCGCCGAATCAAGCAGCGTACCGGAACCAATGACGCGCTCGCGCGGCAGACCCGAGAGCTTCCACGTGTAGTAGCTCATCACGTCGACGGGGTTCGAGACAACCAGGAAGATGCCGTCGAAGCCTGACGCCATGACCTGCTCGACCACCGAGCGCACCACACCCAGACTGGGCTTGAGCATCTCGAGGCGGTCGTTGGAGTCCTTGGGCATGGGCGCCGCCGCCGTGATGATGACAATGTCTGCGTCCGTGCACTCGCTGTAGTCACCGGCGTGCACGTTGACGTTGCGGTTCATGAAGAAAACCGAGTCGCGCATGTCGAGTGCCTCGCCCACCGCATGCTCGTGGTTTACGTCGATGAGACACACATCACCGCAAAGTCCCTGATTAATGATGCTAAACGCGGTAGTTGAGCCGACCTTGCCGGCGCCCACGATAACGACCTTGGTGTCCTTGAAGCTCATGTGGTTCCCCTTTCTGGCTCGCGGACGCTTGGACTGCCAGGCAATGCCAGGAGCCAGCGCCACGCGACGAGCCTAGCCCCACGCGCAGGCGCACTCAAGACCACTCACGATTCCTCGCAGCACAAGCGCAATTGGCAAGCTGGGAGTCGCCTTGGACAGTTGGCATGCTTGCTCAGGCGAGTAGGGCACATGCACAAAGCCAACGCGCGCCGTAGACTGGGACCTCGCAAGCGCGTGAAGCGTCGAGAAGAGCACCGCGTTGCAAACGTAGGTCCCCGCGGAGTACGAGACTGCCGCCGGAACGCCAGCATCAATCATTGCCTGTGCCATTGCACGAACGGGCAGAGTCGAGAAGTACGCATCCGGCGCACCCGCCAACAGACGCACGCCTTGCGGTTGCGCGCCGTCGTTGTCGGGTATGCGCGCGTCAACGTAGTTGATACCCACGAACTCAGGCGTCACCTTAGCACGGCCTCCTGCCTGTCCCAGGCAGAGTACGATGGAGAAGTCCTCGCACCGGATTGCGTTAAGCACGGCAGCCGGCCCGCGACGAAACGATACGGGGATTCGCTCGCAGACCACGGCTCGGCCGGCAATGACTGTGGGCAGCGCATTTGCCACCTCCCACGAGGGGTTTGTTTGCTCGCCGCCAAAGGGCTCGAAACCCGTGACCAAGATCTTCTTCATACGTGCCACCTCTCGTGAACAAAGAGCCACGCTCCGCCCAAGGGACGGACGCCCTGCTACACTCTAGCGGTCGAAGGTGAACGTGATGCCGATAAACGGCTGCCAGCCGCCGCGCTTCCTGGCTGCCCTGCGGCGGTTCTCCTCTTCTTGCTCACGGTCCTCCTCGTCACACATGCGCTTGTATTCCTCGAAGCTGAGCTCTCCACGACGGTACTGCTCAAGTGCGTCATCCAGCTCATCATGCATGTAGCTTGCCATAGCGGCCTCCTGACCTGGGACCAACGTACCAAAGCCTCTGCCTTGGATTGAACCGAATATACCCGGCGGACGCGACAGTAATTAGAGGTTCAGGATTGAACGCCACGGGACTTGGGCGCATATGGCGGATGTCAACGGGATGCCGCGGATTCCGGACGTTTAGGAATATTCCGAACGGTTAGGCCGTCCTAAACGACGAGAACGCACGGCATGACGAGACATGCCGTCGATTCCGAACGGTTAGGCCCCTCTAAACGTTCGGAATTTTCCTAAACGTCGAATTGCGGCGGCAACCGGGCGGGCGGCAAGCGGTGCGGCGGCCAAGCCACTGGCCGAAGTCCGCATCGACGACCCACGCGAATTACCTGCGTCTCCCCCACCTCACCATAAAGTTAGTCTATTCTTACACGCTGCTAATTACGCATCGGTCGTCGCACCGCGCACCTCCGCCGCACCGCGCACCGCCGTGCCCAACGCCAACCGCGGGCAACCGTCCGCAGGAGGAGGAACACGATGATGGACAGATGTCCGCGAGATTCGCACTGCGTCGCTGCGCGATGCGGAGGCGCTGGTCGAGCAGGACACCTCGCTCTTCCACGATTCCATCTGCGACAACCTGCTCATAGCCAAGCCCACGGCCACGCAGGCTGAGCTCGAGGAGGCTTGCCGCAAGGCGTCGATACACGACTTCATCGAGAGCCTGCCCGAGGGCTACGACACCATGGTGGGCGAGCTTGGCGGGACGCTCTCCTCGGGCGAGCGACAGCGCTTGGGGCTGGCCCGCGCGTTTCTCCACGACGCGCCGTTCCTGCTCCTGGACGAGCCCACGAGCAACCTCGACTCGCTCAACGAGGGCCAGGTGCTGCGTTCACTCGACGAGGAGCGCGGGCGGCGGGCGGTGCTTCTCGTCTCGCACCGCGCCTCCACGATGGCGATTGCGGACGAGGTGCACTCGATGGACTCGGGCCGCGTGAGCTAGCGGCGGCGAGGCCTGGTAGCGGGCCCTGGCAGCGACGGCCCCCCCTTGCGGCGGCGAGCGCCGGACCCTGGCGGAGGAGAGCTTGAGATGCTCTCGCAGCCAGGGCCCGGGGTAACTGTAAACAGCCGCGATTGGGCCGCCGGCATTGGTGATGCCGTTGTTTCTTTTGGACGCACGGCCCTGTTCGCCTCGCGTACCATTAGGCCATCGAGCAAGCTTGCGCACCGCTCGATTAGACATCCACTTTCTAGAGAAAGGCGAAGGCGCACTTATGGCATGGCTGTCATCACAACGCACCCGAAACCGACTATGCGCAGGTGGTTGGCCATGCTAGTCAAGGTTCCCCTCGAACTTGACGAGTGCCTGCAGCCACAATGGGATCGTACGCGGCTGGCATTTGTCTGCGCCCCGCTCGGCTTTGGCAAGTCCGAGTTTGCACACCGCATGCTCCAGGATCTTGACGTGCTCAAGATCGATGCCGCCACTGTCGACGTTGCTCGGGCAGTGACCGTCCAAGATGCCGAGAAGCACGATGCCGTTCTTGTCGACAACATCCACGACTCTGTCACCAACAAGCAGGGATCCGCACTGGCAGCCGTTGTCTCTCACTGCGCCAGCACGCGCTTCGTCTTCCTTTCCCGCGCACCCATGCCCGGCTGGCTCACCCCCTTCTTCGCCAACGGGGAGCTGCTCATCATTACCGCAGAGGACCTCTTCTTCACCGACACGGACATCGCCCACCTCCTTATCGCAAATGGGATTCCCTCCACGCCCGAGCTTGTGGAGCGCATCGCAACCGCGTCCGAGCGCTATCCCATGGCGGTTGCCGCGGCTGTTGTTCACATCCTGCGTGACGGTGACTCAACTTGGGAAGCAAGCCTCCGCAACGAGGTCATGACGTACTTCGAGAGCGAGTTTGAGCGCCGCTTTGACGAGAAGACCCAGGACGTCCTACTTCTGGTTCCCCTCTTTGACACCATTGATGACGACCTCATCGTCAATGCTCTTGGAGAGGAGGAGGGGGCGCGCCTGCTGAACGCCCTCCATCACGCGACGAGCTTCATCACTCGTGAAGCAAACACGTGGAAGGTCAACGAGGGAATGCTCGACTTCTGCAAGTGGGAGCGTGCTCGTAGGCGCGATAACGTTGCAGCCATCGATATTGTCAACCGAGTCATTGGCTATTACGAATCCCGAGGAAACTTCAAGAGCGCACTCGAGCTTTGCTCACGGCTCAAGGACCACAGCCGCATGCTCGCCATCCTCGACGAGCACGCACGCCTCAACCCGGGAAGCGGCAGCTACTACGAGCTTGAGCACTACTACCACGAGCTGCCAGAGGATGTTGTTCTCTCTTCTCCGCGCCTCATGCGCATCATGTCCATGCTGGAGTCCATGGCCATGAGTATCGCAAAATCGGAGGGCTGGTACGACGCACTCGAAAACTACGCGAAGGCGCCTGAGCGCACGGCAGAGGAGCGTCGCCTTGCCCAGTCCTACCTGGCCTATCTTGACATTTCGCTTCCCCATAGGCAGCCGGCAAGCATCGTTGCTTCCGTTTCCGCGTTGGCCAAGATGCGCGGGGGCGACAACCCCGAGCTTATGCCCTCGGTTACAAGCGGCCTGCCAAGCGTTCTCAACGGCGGACGCGACCTGAGTCCCTGGGTCCCGTCCGACGATATGACCGCCCGCGCGATAAGCCGGATCGCAAGCAAGGCGCTGGGGCGCATGGGGGTGGGCGTTGCAGAGATCGGGCTGTGCGAGAGCAAGTTCGAGAAGGGCGAGGACGTAACGATCTACCTCGCACGGGTTATCGCCATGCTCCCCAGGATACAGCGTGCCGGGACCCCTTCGCTCGAGTTCGCCGCCGTGGGAATCCAGTGCCGCTGCCTCATCGATCAGGGAGACGCGCGCCAGGCGCTCTCTCTTCTCGGTGCGCTTCGCCGCCGGCTCTCGCGGGATGATAGCCCCGAGACCAGACGTATCCTCATGAACCTCGAAGCACTGCGCTGTCGTGCGTGGATGCGGCTGGGCGAGTGGGAACGCGTCCACACTTGGCTGGAGGAGAATGCGCCGGACTTCTCGGAGCGACTCTTCTACATGGATCGATACGTCTATCTCACCGTTTGCCAGGCGTACGCAGCGGAGGGACGCCTTTCGGAGGCCCGCATGCTCATGGCGGCGCTCACCGAATACATCACGCTGTGCGGCAGGGTCATCGACGCCATCCACTTTGACATTCTGGCATCGATTGCGGCGTGGCGCCTTGGCGAGAAGGACTGGGGTCGGTGGCTTTCGCGAGCGCTGGCAACGACGCGCTGCTACGGATACGTGCGCACGATTACGCAGTACGGTGGCGCAGTGCTGCCGCTCCTGCTGGAGTTCTCCGAGCACGACGATATTAGCGACGCCGAGAAGGAGCAGCTTGCGCGGCTGATCAAGGGGGCGCGTGCGCAGGCGTCGTTCTATCCGCAGCTCCTTGCTGGCGCAGTCGACCCCTCCGAGCTGCCCTCCATTCAACTCACCGAGACCGAACGACAGGTCCTACGCCTCATCTGCCAGAACAAGACCAACGCCGAGATTGGCGAGCTTCTCGGCGTGAAGCTGTCCACGGTGAAGACCCACGTGTGTCACATCCTTGCCAAGCTGGGCGTGAGCCGCCGCGCACAGGCAGCGAGCGAGGCGCGGCGGTTGCGGCTAGTGTAGGGGCACGGCGTCGGGTGCTGGGGCGGACGCGGGGCGCCGTGCTTCTCGCCGTCACGCAAACGCGTAGCTGGTCATCGATATTGCGCCGAGGTTGCGAACGTCATTGAAGACCTCGGGCCTCTCGCCCTCGGAGGCGCCAAGGACCGTAAGCAGCGGCAGGTAGTGGTCGGGCGTTGGCACGGCGTAGGACGCATGCGGCAGTCGCTCGTAGGCGATGGCCTTCTCGTCATCGCGCGCCTCAACCGCGGCGCGCACTGCGGCATCAAACTCGTTGCAGGCAGGCGTGCCCGAAGGGTTGTCCCACTCGACCTCGCGCAGGTTGTGCACCACGTTGCCGCTTCCCAGCACCACGAACCCCTCGTCGCGCAGCGGTGCAAGGCGACGTCCCAGGTCATAGGCGTAGCGGGCGTCTGCCAGGCCGTTCACCGAGAGCTCCACCACAGGCACGTTGGCCTTGGGGAGCATATGGTGGAGCGGAGTCCAGACGCCGTGGTCGATACCCCAGGTGTCATCCACTTCCACGTCGCTGCCCAAGAGCTGCCGCACGCGAGCGGTGAGCTCGGCACTGCCGGCAGGGCGATACTTGATCGCGTAGAGCTCCGGCGGGAAACCGTACATGTCGTTCACCTGACGCGGCGTGGGGTCGCTCTGCACGAGCGTTCCTCGCGTGAACCAGTGGGCCGAGACGGCGAGAATCGCGCGCGGCTCGTCTGCCAGGATTTTCTCGCCCATTGCGCGCAGGCCGTGCGCCACCTCGTCGTCGCGGAGCGCCATCATGGGGTCGCCGTGGCCGACAAACACCGCCATCTGCCTTGTATTTGTCATCTTGTCCTCCACTGCTGAGATTGTCCGTTATTGCTACTTAGTATTTCTTTTATACCTATCGTCTGCAGTCTATTCTATACGGCGGGAAATGACATGCAATAGGTATCTTTTGAGGTACCGAAGATGGCTGGGGCAGGAGGAGCCGCTACCCCGGCGGTGAAGGCCGCAGCGGCAGCAACCTCAGCTGCAACGGTATCGACGACGGTAACCGCAACGGCATCGTCGCCAGCAGTAATCAACCCCGCTAGCCGCGCTAGTCAGGCGCTCTTCTCGGCACTACAATTGTCTCCGCCATATACCCCACCCCCGTACGGAGGCACCAATGAGAGACATCCAAGACTCGTGCAAGGTTGCCGTGGTACAGTCGCGACCGCGGCCGTTCGACCGCGATGCCTGCCTAGCCGGGGCACTCGACGCCATCCGCCGCGTGGCAGAGGAGCGCCCAAGCGACCTCGTTGTGCTGCCGGAGCTCCTCATTCCCGGCTATCCTCACGGTCTGACCTTTGGTTTTGTGGTCGGCGCCCGCGAGGGCGGCAGCAAGGAGCTGTGGAAGCGCTACTACGACGGTTCGGTTGTAGTGGGCGGCCCGGAGACCGAGGCCATAGCCGCCGCGGCGAGAGAAACGGGCGCTTGGGTGAGCGTGGGCGTTTCCGAGCGCGATGCCACCTCAGGCACGCTCTACAACACCAACCTGGTCTTTGCGCCCGACGGCCGCCTTGACGCCTGGCACCGCAAGCTCAAGCCCACCGGCGCCGAGCGCCTGGTGTGGGGAGACGCACAGGATCACTACTTCCCCGTGAGCCAGACGCCATGGGGCCCCATGGGCACCCTCATATGCTGGGAGAACTACATGCCACTGGCGCGCGCGGCGCTCTACCAGAAAGGCGTGGCCATCTACCTTGCCCCCAACACCAACGGC
>CAJMLD010000073.1 GCA_905214175.1 uncultured bacterium | reverse complement strand
CGCCGTCGCTTTGAGCGCAGCCGGCGTCAAGGTGCACCGCTACACCGCCAAACGCCACGAGCCGCGCGGCATCTTCTGCGCCATCGGCCGCTGCACCGACTGCGTGATGGTGGTCGACGGCGTGCCCAACGTGCGCACCTGCATGACGCCGCTCGCAGAGGGCATGCGCGTCCAGACACAGTACGGCGCCACGGCGATGCCCTTCGACGACGTAGCGACCGCCGCTGGCGAGAAGGGAGGCGCGCGATGAACCGCACCGACCTCATCGTTGTGGGCGCAGGCCCGGCTGGCATGTCTGCCGCCATCGAGGCGGCCAAGCGTGGAGCGCACGTGACCGTCTTCGACGAGAACTCCCGCCCCGGCGGCCAGCTCTTCAAGCAGATCCATAAGTTCTTTGGCTCCAAGGAGCACCACGCCAAGGTCCGCGGCTTTGTCATTGGCGAGGAGCTCATGGCCGAGGCCGCCCGTCTTGGCGTTGACATTCGCCTGGACTCCACGGTCATTGGCCTCTACCAGGACAAAGAGGTCGTCGTCCGCGAGGGCGAGGAGGTCTCTCACCACAAGGCCGACGCCATCGTTATTGCCACCGGCGCAGCCGAGAATATGGTGACCTTCGAGGGCTGGACGCTCCCCGGTGTCATTGGCGCAGGCGCGGCCCAGACCATGATGAACCTCCACGGCGTGCGCCCCGGCGAGCGCGTGCTCATGCTTGGCACCGGCAACGTGGGCCTGGTCGTGAGCTACCAGCTCAAGCAGGCCGGCTGCGATGTGGTGGCGCTCGTCGACGCGGCCCCGCGCGTAGGCGGCTACGGCGTGCACGCGGCAAAGGTCGCGCGCACCGGCGTGCCCTTCTACCTCTCGCACACCATCAAGCGCGCGGAGGGCACCGACCATGTGACCGGCGTCACAATCGCCCAGGTGGACAGCCACTTCCAGTTTGTCCCCGGTACTGAGAAGCACTTCGACGTCGATACCATCTGCGTGGCCGTTGGCCTCTCGCCCATGTCTCAGCTCTTCAAGATGGACGGCTGCAAGGTTGTGGACGACCGCAAGAAGGGCGGCCAGGTCC
Organism: uncultured bacterium; assembly: GCA_905214175.1. Lineage (GTDB taxonomy): Bacteria > Actinomycetota > Coriobacteriia > Coriobacteriales > Atopobiaceae > Tractidigestivibacter. Next base: position 6,284 of record CAJMLD010000073.1, on the reverse strand, counting down.
CCGTGGTGGACGACCTTGGCGAGACGAGCACCCCGGGCATCTTTGCCGCGGGTGACGTCTCGGGCATCGAGGAGGCGTCCTCGGCCATGATTGAGGGACGCATCGCCGGCCTCGCCGCCGCCGAGTACCTGGGCTTCATTGACAAGTCCGAGATGGACGAGGCCGTTGCGGCCAACGACGCCGCTCTCGACGGCCTGCGCCAGGGCATGTTCGCCCCCAAGAACCGCGGCAAGCTCGTGACCGTCACCGAGGAGGGCATCCCCGTCTCGACCAGCCTGCTTGAGCGCGGTTACGTGGCAGATGACGAGATCGGCCGCTTCCCCGGCGTCACTCGGCGCGTGGGCATCCACCCCGTGATCGAATGTACGCAGAACATCCCCTGCAACCCCTGCCAGGACGCGTGCCCCAAGCACTGCATCAAGGTGGGCGACCACATCACGCAGCTCCCCGCCGTCGAGCCCAACTCCACCTGCATCGGTTGCGGCATGTGCGTGGCCTCCTGCCCCGGCCAGGCCATCTTCCTGGTGGACGAGAAGGACGAGGAGGGCTATGCCGACGTCACCCTCCCGTACGAGTTCCTTCCCGTGCCCGCCAAGGGCGACCGTGGCGTGGCGCTGGGCCGCGACGGCGCGCCCGTCTGCGAGGCGGAGGTCGTGGCCGTGCGTCAGACGCGCGCCTTCGACCACACCACGCTCCTCACCATGCGCGTCCCTGAAGACATGGCCATGCGAGCGAGGTTCTTCCGCGCTAACGCCGCAGACGCCGCCAACGAGACAAGCGCTGCCGCAGCAACAGCGGCGGCAGAGTAGGGGGTGCCACGATGAAGGAGATTTGCGACCGCACCCGCGACCTCGGGCCCTTCGAGCCCAAGCCGGGTGACGACCAGATTGTCTGCCGCTGCGAGGAGGTCACGCAGGGCGAGATTCGCCGCGCGGTACATGACGGCCTTTTCACCATCGCCGAGATTCGCCGCTACCTGCGCTGCGGCATGGGCCTCTGCCAGGGCCAGACCTGCGCGCGCCTGGTGAAGGGCATCGTTGCCCGCGAGCTGGGCGTCTCGCCCGACGAGCTGGAGCCCGCGAGCTCCCGCGCGCCCATGCGTCCCATCGAGATGAGCGTCTTCGCGAAGGAGGCTGAGCGAGATGAGCGATAGGACCTCTGACGTCATTGTCGTGGGTGCCGGCATCATTGGGTGCGCCACGGCCCACTACCTCGCCAAGAAGGGCGTCTCCGTTACCGTCCTCGAGGCAGACGAGGTCATCGGCAACGGCGGCTCCACCAGAAACGGCGGCGGCGTGCGCCAGTCCGGCCGAGACCCGCGCGAGCTCCCGCTTGCGATGTACGCCGTCAAGAACCTCTGGCCCACGCTCTCCGAGGAGCTCGGCGCCGATGTGGAGTACTGCCAGGGCGGAAACCTCCGCCTGGGCAAGACCGAGCGCCACCTCGAAATACTGCGCGGCCTGCGCGACAAGGCCGTGGCGCTTGGCCTCGACATGCGCATGATCGACGGCGACGAGGTCCGCGCCATCAACCCGTACCTCTCCGAGGAGGTCATCGGCGCGTCGTGGTGCCCCACGGACGGGCATGCCAACCCCCTCAAGGCCACCTACGCCTACTACACGGCCGCCCGGCGCCTGGGAGCGCGCTTCTACTCCGGCTGCCCCGTGCTCGAGCTTCGCAAGGCCAAGGGCGAGCTTCGCCAGGTCGTGACGACGGAGGGCACCTTCGAGGCTGGCTCGGTGGTCGTGGCGGCAGGCTACGCGTCCCGCAAGATCCTGAACACCGTGGGCATCGACGTCCCCATGTCCAACGTGCTCATCGAGGCGCTGGTCACCGAGATGGAGCCGCCCATGTTCAAGCAGATGCTCGGCACCGCCGACGCCGACTTCTACGGCCACCAGACGAGCCACGGCTCCTTCGTCTTTGGCGGCGACTCCGGCTTCGAGACCGTGAACGAGGACGACGGCCACAATCGCACCACCTCCGTCACGGCGCCTGCCATCTGCCGCGGCATCCTGCGCTACATCCCCAAGCTCGCCAACGCGAAGATCGTGCGCACTTGGGCCGGCTTCGAGGACGTCTGCATCGACGGCGTGCCGGTGCTTGGCCCTGTGGACGAGGTCCCCGGCCTTGTGGTCGCCTGCGCCTTCACCGGTCACGGCTTTGGCATCTCTCCCATCGTGGGCACGCTGCTCGCCGAGTCGGCGCTCGGGGAGCCCACGACCCTCGACATCTCCGCATTCCGCTACGACCGCTTTGCCGCCCGCGCCTAGGCAGCCCGCGCCGACGCCACCGAGAAAGGAACCGCAATGGACACCAAGATCGACTTCCTCTACCTGAGCGAGCCCGACATGATCGCGGCCGGCGTGAAGGACATGCCTGCCTGCGTCGACTGCATGGAGGACCTTCTCGTCACGCTCGCCAAGGGCGACTACGTGATGGGCGGCGAGAACCACAACTCCCACGGCTGCATGATCATGTTCCCCGACGACCCCAAGTTTCCCGGCATGCCCAGAAACGGCGAGGACCGACGCTTCATGGCCATGCCCGCCTACCTGGGCGGACGCTACCAGATGGCCGGCATGAAGTGGTACGGCTCCAACATGGACAACAAGGCCAAGGGGCTGCCCCGCTCCATTCTCATGATGATGCTCAACGACAAGGACACGGGCGCCCCTCTCGCCCTCATGTCCGCGAACCTCGTCTCGGCCTACCGCACGGGCGGCATCCCCGGCGTGGGCGCGCGCTACCTCGCCCGCAAGGACGCCAAGGTTGCGGCCATCGTTGGACCCGGTGTCATGGGCAAGACCTCGGCTGCGGCCTTTGTGGCGGCCTGCCCTACGCTCGACACCATCAAGATCAAGGGCCGCGGCAAGCGCTCGCTTGACTCCTTCGTGGCCTTCGTGAAGGCGGAACTCCCGCAGGTCAAGACCGTGGAGGTGTGCGACACGATCGAGGAGGTCTGCCGCGACGCCGACATCGTCTCGTTCACCACCACCGTGGCCGACGACATCTCGACCTTCCCCAAGGTCGACGGCTCCTGGATCAAGCCCGGCGCGCTCGTCTCCATGCCCTCCGCCGCCCTCTTTGACGAGGAGTTCATGCTCCAGAGCAAGCTCGTGGTGGACAACATGGGCCTCTACGACGCCTGGGAGGAGGAGTACCCGTATCCCACCTACCCCAAGATGGGCATCATCGGCTGCGCCTTCACCGACCTGGTGCACGAGGGCAAGATCGAGCGCGGCGACATCGTGAACATCGCCGACATCATCACCGGCAAGGTGCCCGGCCGCACCTCCGACGACCAGACCATCATCTACTCGGTGGGTGGCATGCCCGTCGAGGACATTGCTTGGGGCGGCACGGTCTACAGGAACGCCGTCGAGAAGGGCATCGGCGTGAAGCTTAACCTCTGGGACACCCCGGAGATGGCGTAGGCGGCGTCGGGGCCGTGCACGGCGAGAAGCGCGCCTGCAACAGCCTTGTAACAGGCATTGCCATTGCCTGCAAAGCTCGGCTGGTACCGTTTGTCTCGTCAAGACGCCAGGCAACCGGGAAGGCTCGGCCTCTTGTTCGGAACTCGGGGGTGACCATGGGTGTGGAACTGACGAGAAGCTCGGAGGTGCTGGTTGGCGCCCTGCAGCCGTACCTGCCGCTCACGGTCGAGAACTACATGGAGCGTCGCCTCTCGTCGCCTGTGGTCGAGCTTGTCTACGCCTTTCGCTCCACCGGTACGGGCGCCCGGCCCTCGGCCGTTCCCGACGGCTGCGTTGACCTCGCCTTTGGCTTTGGGCCCGAGGGCGTGCTCGTGACCATGGGCGGCACGGTCCTCTCGGCCAAGGGGTGGGACTTCTCCGGCGCGCGCGAGTGGGTGGGGTGCCGCTTCCGTCCCGGCGAGGCGATGCTTCCCGGCGGCGTGACGCCGGAGGACCTTGTCAACGCCGACATCAAGCTCGACGAGGCCGCCTTGGATGGTCGCCTCCTCGAGGGCCTGTGGGCGTCTCCAGACGCGGCGGCTCGCATGGACGTGCTGACAAGGGCGCTGCTTGCGGGCGGCGAGGCGTCGGCCTTCTCGGCGCGGACCGGCTCGCGCTCGGTGCGGGCGCTCGAGCGCCACGTGCGGGCGCAGATCCTTGCCTCCGGAGGCACCGCCTCGGTTGCCTCGCTGGCGGAGCAGGCCGGCGTCTCCACCCGCTACCTGCGACGCGCCTTCATGGAGGTGCACGGGATCTCGCCCAAGCAGTTCTCGCGCTTCGTGCGCTTCCAGCGCGCGATGGACCTGGTCACGCGGGGTGACGACGCGGCGCGCGCCCAGGCGTTGGCGCTTGCCTGCGGCTACAGCGACCAGTCGCACCTGGTGCACGAGTTCGATGAGCTCGCGGGCACGACGCCGGGGAGGCTTCGCCGGCTGCTTAGGGGTTCTCGTCAGGCATCTCTCGCTTCTTAGCCAACCGGCCGTCCGTGGGCGGCCGCGCGCATACGACCTACAACGTGGATTGAGGGGCCAAGCCCCGGATGAGGCGGGCGCACGCCCGACGCAAGGAGGCAGCTATGTCCGAGATTTCCAAAATCGACATCGTGATGGGCATGGAGAAGTTCGACGGGCTCCGTCGGGCGCTGAGCAAGGCGCACGTGCGTGGCATGACCGTGACGCAGGTTCTGGGCTGCGGCGTGGAGAAGGGCACCAAGGAGTACGAGGTCGACGAGAACTACGACATGGAGCTGCTCCCCAAGACCATGGTCTCGATTGCGGTCGAGACGTCCCGCGTGCCCGAGCTGGTCGAGGTCATCAAGCAGGAGCTCTACACCGGCCACATCGGTGACGGCAAGATCTTCGTGAGTGACCTCTCGCAGGTTGTGCGCGTGCGCACGGGCGACGAGGGCACCGAGGCAATCTAGGGGGTCTGGCATGGCAGAGCGTTCCGAGAAGCCCCTGGGGCTCCACAACGTGGTCTCGGTCTCGATGGGGCTCATCGTCTCGATGAGCTGCCTCGTCTCCCTGGGGCAGGGCGCTGGCGAGGCGGGCCTCATGTTCATCCCCGCCATGGTGATCGCGCTACTGCTCAACATGTGCAGCGCGGCCTGCATGGCGGAGCTGAACGCCCTCATGCCCAACGCCACGGGCGGCCTCGTGCAGTACACGCTCGCCGGCCTGGGGCCTCTGCCCACGCTCGTCACGATGGTGGGCGGCTACCTTGTGTGCAACATCCTCTGCGGTGGCGTGGAGGCGGCGATCTTTGGTTCGGTGATGGCCGAGACCATTCCCCTCGCGATTCCCGCCGCGGTCTATCCCACCATCGTCGCGGTCATCGTGGCGGTGGCGGCGCTCAAGGGCGTCGACATCTTTGCCAAGCTCCAGGACTTCGTGTCCTACTTGCTTCTCGTCTCCATGATTGCGCTGGGGCTTATTGGGGCATTCCAGCTTGGGACGGGCTCCGTCGTGGAGCAGCCAGCCGCCGTGAGCACCGACATCGCCTCCGTGGTGAGCGCCGTTGGCGTGGCCTCGTGGCTCTTTGTGGGAGCCGAGTACGCGATTCCCATCTCCAAGGACGTGCGAAACGCCAACCGCAACATCCCTCTGGGGATGATGATCAGCCTGGCGCTCATCTGCGTGATGGATACCCTGGTGGTTCTCGGCTTCTGGCACTACGTGCCCTGGGGCGAGCTTGCCGAGTCCGCCTCGCCGCACCTGCTCTATGGCGAGAACCTCTTGGGCAATGTAGGCAGGGTGTGGATGAGCGTTGTTTCTGCGCTTGCCTTCGTTGGCGCGCAGAACTCCACCGCGAACGGCCTCTCCCAGATCTGCGACGGTATGACCAAGGTGAACATGATGCCGCGGTTCTTTGCGCGCAAGAACCGCTACGGTGCGCCGGCGGCGGCGATTCTGTTCGTGACCATCTCGATCTGCCTGATTGCGTACTTTAGCGGCGACTCGTCGGACGCCATTTCGTTTTTGATCCTGGTGGTTACGGTGCTGTGGCTTGTCTCGTACATCTTTGCCGACATCGACGTGCTGGTGCTGCGCCGGCGCTTCCCCAAGGCGCCGCGCGCGTTCAAGGTGCCTGGCGGTCCCGTGATCCCCGTCATTGGCATTGCTGGCACCGTGTTCATGATTGTGAACATATCGAGCGACCCCGCCGAGGCGGTTGCGATCTGGATTCTGGCGGCCGTGACGTTTCTTGCGCTGGGCGTCTACTCGTTCTTCTGGATTAAGTACAAGATGCGGATGCCGGTGTTTAAGCCGGTGCCCATTCCCGAGGTGCTCGCCATGGAGAACGACCTCT
>CAJMLD010000072.1 GCA_905214175.1 uncultured bacterium | reverse complement strand
CGCCAGCCCACCGCGTCGACAAAAACGGCGCCCCGGCCAAGCCGAAGCGCCGCCAAGCACCAGCGAAAACAGAGTGCCGACAGACCCCAACTACGCCCTCGGGTCCGCCACCTGCACAAGCTCGGTGCCCTCGGTGTCGTAGTCGTCCATGGCGACGCTGCGGATTGCCGGGTCCTCGTAGGTCGAGTAGTAGTACGTCCGCGTCGCCGCAGAGTATCCGCCCGTGTAGACGGTGCGCTCAAAGTCGCCATTGGTCATCCGCGCCGCGCCGTCGATCATCGCGACGCCCCCTAGCTCGTGGAACATGCGGCTCACGTTGGCCTTCTCGCCCGACTGCACCGGGTAGTGGGCGTTGAGGTAGGCAATGCGCACAAAGCGCGAGGTGGAGTAGTAGTCGCCGGGAATCCCGCGCATGCCGGCACCAGAGCCGTAAGGCAGCAGCTCGGCCTTGTCCCACACCACGTTCTGCGGGAGCTCGTTGGTGACGTTCATGTAGTTCCGCAGGTTCTCGCGGTGCCAGGCAAAACCGGGCTGGTTGGCAAGAACGTCCACGTCGTCGTGGTAGACCTCCATGCCCTGCGCCGTCTGCTCAACAACGATGCTGCGCGTGGCGTCCCCAATAATCCAGTGCAGCAGCGACACCGGGTACTTGTCGTTGATGGGCTTGCCAACAATCACCAGGTTGTCGAGGGCGCGCTCGACCTCGTCGACGGTCGTGAAGTTGGCAACCACCCACAGCGGAAACTCGTAGGCGGCCACGTTGGTCTTGCCCTCCACGGGAGCGTCGGCGTACTGCGCGTAGCCCGGGAAGTTGAGACCCGCCACCCCGAGGCCAGAGGCGTTGGCGCAGTCAAAGTAGAGCGGCATGCCCTCCTCGACGATGCCCATGCCAATAACCGGCTCGCGCATCCCCGTCACGGCGCCAAAAGGCGAGTTTGGCTTGAATCCGCGCGGCGTCACCACCACGCGCTCTCCGTACCCGCAGCTCCAGTCAAGGTTGCGCCCGAGGTACATCTGACCTTTGTCATCCGTGAACCTAACAGCCGTGCACATGACAATGCCTCCTGGTTCCTTAGGGACGACGCCGGTCCTTCCAGGGGGGAAGCGCCGGCGCCGTCCGAACAAGTGCCTGCTAGTCCATCTCTACCCGCTCTGCGCCGGTGATGCGCAGATTGGCCGAGAAGAACTCGCGTAACGCACGAATGGTCCACGCAGTGTCGCGGGTCCCCGCGGTCTCGTAGCTGGAGTGCATTGCCAGCTGGGGCAGGCCAATGTCCACGGCATGCACGCTTACCTGCGTGTTCGAGAGGTTGCCCAGCGTGGACCCGCCGGCCATGTCGGAGCGGTTGGCGAAGGTCTGGTACGGCACGCCGGCGCGCTCGCACAGCGCCACAAAGACGGCGCGGCTAAAGGCGTCGGTGGTGTACTTCTGGTTGGCGGCCTCCTTCACCACCGGGCCGCCGTTGAGGTGGCAGCGGTTCACGGCGTCGTAGAGCTCGGCGTGGTTGGGGTGCAGCGCGTGGGCGTTGTCGCAGCTCACGAGGAAGGAGCGCGAGAGGGCACGCAGGTAGTCCTCCTCGTTCATACCCAACGCGGTGTTGGCGCGCGTCAGTGTGTCGTGGAGCAGCGTGGACATGGCTCCCTGCTTGGTGTTAGAGCCCACCTCCTCGTTGTCGAAGCACGCGTACACGGTCACGCAGCTGCTGTTCTTCTCGGCAACAAACGCCTCGAGCGACGCAAAGGCGCACTGCAGGTCGTCGAGCTTGGGGGACGAGACAAACTCGTCTGCCATGCCCCAGACGCAGGGGCGCTCGCGGTTCACGAGGAAGAGGTCGCGGGCCAGGACGCCCTCGGGGCTGGCGCCAACCTCCTCGGCGACCATGCGGTCGAAGTCCTCCTTGCGCAGACGTCCGGCCGAGAAGAGCGGACACAGGTCGACGGCCTTGTTGAACGCCTTACCGTCGTTCACGGAGCGGTTGAGGTGGATGGCCACGCTGGGGATGAGCAGCAGGTCGCGGTCGGGTGCGAAGAGGCGGCTCTCGATGCCGCTTGCGGTGCGCACAAGTACGCGGCCGGCAAGCGAGAGAGGACGGTCGAGCCAGGTGTAGTCGATCATGCCGCCGTAGCCCTCGACGTCGAGGCGCAGGTACTCCTCAGGTCCCTCGAGTACGGGCACGGACTTCACCTTGTAGGTGGGGGAGTCGGCGTGGGCCGCGGTCATCTGGAAGTGGTAACGGTCGCGGTCGAGGGCGTCCTCGCCTACGCGGAAAGCGATGACGCTGGAGTCGTTGCGGGTGGTGTAGTACGAGCCACCGGGCTTGACCTCCCAGGCATCGCCCTCGGGCAGTTGGGTGAATCCGGCCTGGTCAAGGCGGGCGGAGATGGTCGTTGCCGTGTGGAACATGCTGGGGCAGCGGTGGATGAAGTCGATGAGGCGCTCCGAGGTCTCGAGGTCCTCGGCTGTCGCCCCCTCCGCGGTTGGGTGCTTCTCGTCTGGCATGTGCGTCCTCTCAGTCGGTTGGCTCGCTTTGAGCGTAGCACGCGGGCGGGGCGCATGCCGCCGATGCGCTTCCATGATGGCGGGGGCGGCCGAATGCGCCATACCGAGCTTTGAAAGTAATAAGGCCGCCCGGCACCAGGTGTGCCGGGCGGCTTTCACGCAAGATCTCGGTTGCAGATTTACGCGATGAACTCGAGGAAGGCGTCCGCCTGGGCTGCCAGCGCAGCCTCGTCCTCGGCAGAGAGCGCGAGGGTACCCGTGGTCCAGGACTCGCCGGAGAGGGCGATTCCGGTCTCCTTCTCGGCCATGACCTGCGCGCCCACAAAGGTGAGAAGCGAGTCGAGCGCCGCGCGCATCTCGGCGGTGGCGGTGCGGCCGCCGGCGCCCGAGACGGTGGCGCGCATGCCGCCGGCAACGGCCGTGTCGCGGCCCTTGCCGGGAAGCGGCCTGCTCAGCCAGTCAACCAGGTTCTTCACGTGGCCGGGGAACGAGGCGTTGTACTGCGGGCTCACAAACCACACGCCATCAGCCTGGCGCACGGCCTCGCGCACGGCTGCGACCTCGGGGCGCTCGGGGTTCTCAAGGTCCTGGTTCATGAGGGACAGTGCGGCGTAGTCAAGCCTGCTCACGTTGGCACGGCCCTCGAGCAGTGCCTCGATGCGCTGGGCCAGTTGCTCGTTGAAGCCGTTCTTGCGTAGGGTTCCAACAACGATGAGGACGTTCTTCTCTGCCATGGTTCTCTCCTGTTCAGTCTAATGCGTCGACTTGGTAGCGACTCTGTACTAGAATCAGTGTAGCAATATATGAGACTTGTTGAATAACGTTTTTTCTCAATACTAGGTATCAATTGTGATACCAATGGCCTACCAGGAGAAAGGAGCGGAGACGCATGAAGAGTACGCCAAGGGACTTTGGCGTTTGTCCGTTTGTGACTGCGCAGTGGCTGTTGCAGGGCAAGTGGTCAATTGTGATTCTCCATCACCTCAGTTCGGGCAAGCTGCGATTTGGCGAGCTTGAGCACCGCATGCCCGAGCTCACGCATTCCACGCTTTCCTCGCAGCTCAAGCGCCTGGAGATGGAGGGCCTGGTGCGTCGCGAGGTCTTTCCCGAGGTGCCGCCGCGCGTGGAGTACTCGCTCACGGAAGTGGGGGAGGACTTTGTCCCGGTGCTTGCGAGCATCGAGACGTGGGGCGAGGGCTATATCGAGCACCTGCGCAGAGGGGACGTCGAACTGCGTTAGGGGTGCCGGGCGGTGCGCTTGGCGCTAGTCTTTGGCGCCGAGAAATCCGCTCACCACGCTTACGATGAGCGCCACAAATAGTGTTGCCCAGAACCCCGTGACCACGACGCCCATGCCAAAAACGCTTTCGGCAAGGTTGGACGCGAGCGATACCATAAGCGCGTCGATCACAAAGGAGAAGAGCCCCAGCGTGATGACCGTTACGGGAATCGAAAGAATCTTGATGATGGGCTTCACGATTGCGTTCATCACGCAGAGCATGAGCGCAAAGGCCAGGTACGCTGCCCACTGTGGCTGGCCGACTACGTGCGCCGATGGAACAAGGGCAACCGCGACGAATGACGCTATGGCGGTCGCAAGCACGGACATTAGCGTTCTCATGGTGGCTCCTCGCGTTCCGATTGCTGGCGTTTGAGGCTCAATGATACCCGAGGTGACGCCGCGACGCCGGAGGGCACGTTTCGCCCGGGATTTTGTTCCCGGGCAATGGGATTCCATTGCCGGGGAGGAAAATCCCGTTTTGGGCGTGGATACGCCGAAAAGTTCAATTTTTCGCACCGCAGTGTGACCTACAGTGCTAGGCTACCTATAAATTGAACTTCTCGTTCTCAGAAATGAACTTTTGGACCCTACGGCATGAGTTGCCGAGAAGAGAAATTGAACTTCTCGCACAGCATCCTGCGGAGGTCCAGAACGGAGGGGTCGTGGGAGACCAGATGCACGCGGACTTCTCGGCGCGCCTTGGCCAGGCGATGGACAAGCGCGGCCTTCGCCAGGCAGACCTTGTGCGCATGGCTGCCAACGAGGGCGTCAAGCTGGGAAAATCGCAGCTCAGCCAATACCTTAGCGGCAAGACCGAGCCCAGGAAGGCAACGCTCTCGTTTCTCGCCAGCGCGCTCGGCGTAAGCGCCGAGTGGCTCTTGGGCGCGGCCGACGCCCCCACACCACAAGAGATGAGACAAAGGGACTGTCCCTTTGTCTCATCCACGAAAGAGAAGGAAGCCACTATGCCTCGTCGCCAGTTCAAGAAGTCGTCCAAGCTCGACAACGTCCTCTACGACATCCGCGGGCCGGTGTTGGACGAGGCCTACCGCATGGAGGACCAGGGCATCCACGTGCTCAAGTTGAACATTGGGAACCCCGCGCCCTTTGGCTTCCGCACGCCGGACGAGGTCGTGAAGGACATGCAGGACCAGCTCACGGAGTGCGAGGGTTACTCCAACAGCCGCGGCCTCTTCTCTGCGCGCAAGGCCATCATGCAGTACGACCAGCTCAAGGGCATTCCCAACGTGGACGTGGAGGACATCTACACCGGCAACGGCGCCTCCGAGCTCATTCAGCTGGCGATGAACGCCTTCATGAACGAAGGAGACGAGATTCTCGTCCCCAGCCCTGACTACCCGCTGTGGACTGCGTGTGCCACGCTGGCCGGCGGTACCGCGGTGCACTACATCTGCGACGAGAAGGCCAACTGGTACCCCGATATCGACGACATTAGGAGCAAGGTCACGCCGCGCACCAAGGGTATCGTCGTGATTAACCCCAACAATCCCACGGGCGCCCTGTACCCACGCGAGGTGCTGCAGCAGATTGTGGACGTGGCGCGCGAGAACCAGCTGGTCATCTTTGCGGACGAGATTTACGACCGCCTGGTGATGGACGGCAAGCAGCACGTCTCCATCGCGAGCCTTGCGCCGGACCTCTTCTGCATCACGTTCAACGGGCTCTCAAAGAGCCACATGGTCGCGGGCTACCGCATTGGCTGGATGAGCCTCTCCGGCAACAAGCGCATCGCCAAGGACCTGATCGACGGCATCAACATGCTTTCGAACATGCGCCTGTGCTCCAACGTGCCCGCGCAGTCCATCGTGCAGACGTGCCTGGGCGGCATCCAGCGCAGCCAGGGGCTTCTCGTCCCCGGCGGGCGCATCTACGAGCAGCGCGAGTACGTCTACGAGCGCCTCTCCAACATGGACGGCGTCACGGTGACCAAGCCCGAGGCGGCGTTCTACATCTTCCCGCGACTTGACCCCGAGAAGTTCAACATCACCGACGACGACCAGTTCGCGCTCGACCTGCTCAAGGACGAGCACGTTCTTATCACCGCGGGCAAGGGCTTCAACTGGGAGAAGCCCGGCTACTTCCGCATCGTCTATCTGCCGCGCAAGCACACGCTGCACGAGGCGATGGACAAGCTCGAGGACTTCCTGAGCTACTACCGGCAGTAGGCGAGGCTTCGTGAGCGCCGCTTCCCAGTGCCGGTTTAACGAGAGGTTGAATGAGCGATGGCGGTCACCTATGAGACAAAGGGACAGTCCCTTTGTCTCATCCCGGCGTGCCGGCAGCTAGTTGTTCCAGCCGTCGTCCCAGCTGTCGCGCGGGGAGTCGTCCCAGTTCTCGTTGTCGGCATAGCGACCACCCTCGTTGCCGTAGCCGTGAGACGAGCTGCTGTCCCTTAAGGCGTCGCGTGAGAAAAAGGGGTCCTGATCGTCTAGGTAGTCGTCGCGGTCGTACGCGTTGCACCTGCGGCGCTTCTTCCTGCCAAAGATGAGTCCCATGGCGAACCCTCCGGTTCCGCGATTTGCCTTGCTGAAACGATATCACCAGCGTCTGCCTGCGGCTGCGTTGCGACCGAGAGGCGTTCCCTCACCCATGCGCGCAGGCGTTGCAGAGATATTTACGAGCAAATATGCTGACTTCTGCACGTATTTTTGGCCGGCTTCGTTGCGCGGAGACGTTGCGCGGAGGCCAATCTGGCTCCCGACCACCCCGCGGGTGCCTCCTCGCGCGACGGCGCCCTCAGCAAAGGTCGTAGTTACTACTCCAGCGGAAGGCACGCTCTAAAGCCGCGCGCCGCGTAGTAGGAGTCCGCGCCGTTGCAGTAGATGAACGTGCGGTTGTACCGCCTGCTGCCAAAGAGGGCGCCGCCCTGGGAGCGCATATCTGCCGGGGTCTTGATCCAGCTGCTGGTCTTGGCGTCTAGCGGAGCAAGCTCCTGCATGGCGAGGTAGATCGTCTCGTCCACAAGCTCTAGGCCGTTAGACTCCGCAAGCTCGCAGGCGCTGGCCGCGGGCGGGTTGCGCTTCCTGCCCAGGCGAGCGGCTCGGTCGTAGCAGACGGACCGACGCTGCGGGGACTCGGACGAGAAGTCAGCAACGTAGAGGCGACCCTGGTAGAGAAAGACGTCCGGCTCGCCGCCCGTCTCCTCGAGATAGGCAAGGGCGTGCTGGCGCGTGTCGTCGAGCCGTCTCGCGACGTCCTCCCAGGTAACGCCGGGGTGTCTCTCGGGGTGGCTTTCGAAGCGCGCTTTGAGGGCGTCCATGGATCTCCTTTTGTTGGAAGTGTCCAGGATGGGGCTACGACATCAGCCAAAGAGAGAGTCCCATTGTGCCTCACGATGACGCGAAAGGTCATGATGATGGCGCCGTGCCTGTGACTGATAAGGAGATGCCGGTTGCCCCAGCGGCAAAACTGCGACTTAATTGCAGTCGTTTGGGCGTGCTGCCGAGAAGAACCGCAGGTAGACGCGTCGCGGCCTTCTCGCAGACTGCAATTAACCCGCGGGATTAAGTTCCCCGGCAATGGAATCCCATTGCCGGGGAACAAAATCCCGCGGACGGGTGG